>JAFGXB010000196.1 GCA_016936875.1 Burkholderiaceae bacterium
GGTTTGCACCCAGAGCAGGCCTTCACGGGCGGGGACGGTACGCAGTTGCATGTGTGGCGTGGAGAGTGGTGGACGCGACGCGCGGAGCGGTCGCCAGGACGGTCATGGTATCGGCAGCTTGTGTTGACGCTGCGCCGGGTGTTTCAGTGAGCGGCGATGCGCTGGCGCAGCACGCGCTCGAAATGAGCCGGGTCGTGGGGGGTGAGAAGGTGGGCGTCGCGCGGCAGATGAAAATCGGCCAGGCGCGATGTCCAGAACCGCAGCGCGGCGGCGCGCAGGGCGTCGGGGAGCAGCGCGCGTTCCTGCGCCTGCAGCGCACGCTCGGCGTCGTAAGCGCGGAGCAGGGCGTCGTGGCGCGCGGGGTCGAACATGCCGGTCTCCAGATGAATGCACCAATCATTCAGGGCCACGGCGAGATCGAACACCCAGGTGTCCACCCCGGCGAAGTAAAAATCGAACACGCCGGACAGCACGTCACCATCGAACAGCACGTTGTCGCGGAACAGGTCGGCATGCACCGCGCTGCGGGGCAGGGCGGCGTAGCCGGGCGATGCGGCGATGCGGGTCTGATGAGCCAGCTCAGTGGTGATGAGCGCGTGCTGCTCTGCAGTGAGATAGGGCAGGATGGCGGGAATGGTGTGGGCCTGCCAGTCCAGTCCGCGCAAATTGGGCTGTGTACCGGTGTAGTCGTTTGCTGCCAGATGCATGCGCGCCAGCCAGTGCCCGACTTGCGCGCAATGCTGCGGCGAAGGCTGCAACTGACTGCTGCCTTTCAGGCGGGTGACCAGCGCAGCCGGCTTGCCCTTGAGTGTGTGCAGGGTCAGTCCGGCTCGGTCAGGCATGGGGTCTGGCACCGGAATGCCGCGGGCGGCGAGGTGGTGCATCAGTCCCAGATAGAACGGCAATTGCGGCGCCTGCAATCGCTCGAACACAGTGAGAACGAAGCGGCCCTGCGTTGTGCTCAGAAAGTAATTGGTGTTCTCGATCCCGCTGGCAATGCCTTGCAGTTCGGTGCGTGTCCCCAGGTCAAAGCGGGCAAGCCAGGTGTCAACCTCGACAGCGTCGAGCGGAGTAAAAACGGCCATGAAAGACAGTGCGTGATGAAGGGGCGGCCCATGCGCATGGGCCGGGGGATTATTTGAATGTCAGCACTTTCCATTGCGCCTGGCCTTCCATGCGGGCCGGGTCGGTGCTGGACGACACGCTGGGCGGCACCACGTTGTAGGCCGCGCCGCCGTGTAGCGGCTGCACATGGATGGAGGTGGTGGCGCCGCGGACTTGCTGTTCCTGGATGCGCACGGAATGATCTTGCGTGATGTTGTTGCGCACCAGCGGCTCGGGGTATTTGGAGTGGGGCTGGGTGTCTGCCAGCGGCGCTGCGGGGGCGGCTGCACGGGTTTGCGCGCTGGCCGTCTGCGCCAGGCACAGGCTGGCAAGCAGCAGAGGAATCCAGCGGGCGGCTAGGAAAAAGGGGAGGCGCGGTCTGTCCATATGACGATTTTACGGCGGCATTGATAATGCGCGGATGAATTCCCCCCCTCACTCTGATCCGGCCACCACGGACTCCACCCTGCTGCTGGTGGACGGTTCCAGTTACCTCTATCGCGCCTTTCACGCCATGCCCGATCTGCGCGGGCCGCAAGGCCAGCCCACCGGCGCGCTCTATGGCATGGTCGCCATGTTGCGGCGCCTGCGCGAGCAGTATCCGGTGGCCAAGGGTTACCACTATGCCGCCTGCGTGTTCGACGCCAAGGGCCCCACGTTCCGCAACGCCCTGTACGACCAGTACAAGGCGCAGCGCCCGCCCATGCCGCCCGAGCTGGTGGCGCAGATCGGGCCGATTCACGAGGTGGTGCGGCGCATGGGTTGGCCGCTGCTCGAAGTGCCCGGCGTGGAGGCCGATGACGTCATTGGCACCCTGGCGGTGCGGGCGCATGCGGCGGGTATTCGCACCCTGGTGTCGACTGGTGACAAGGACATGGCGCAACTGGTCAACGACCACATCACCCTGGTCAACACCATGAGCAACGAAGTGCTCGACGCCGCCGGTGTGCTGGAGAAGTTCGGCGTGCCGCCCGAGCGCATTGTCGATTACCTGACCCTGGTCGGCGATGCCGTGGACAACGTGCCAGGCGTGCCCAAGGTCGGCCCCAAGACCGCGGTGAAATGGCTGACCCAGTACGGATCACTCGATGCGCTGGTGGCGCACGCTGGTGAAGTGAGCGGTGCCGTGGGACAGAACCTGCGTGACACGCTGGACTGGCTGCCGATGGCACGCAAGCTGGTGACCATCGCCACCGATTGCGACCTCGACGGCTACGCGCAAAGTTTCGACTCCGACCTGCGCCCCACCCCTGAAGACGTGCACGCGCTGCTGCCGTTTTTCACCCAGCACGGCATGCGCCGGTTTTCGCAGGAGATGAAGGCGCAGGGCGCGGCAGAACAGGCTGCGGGGCAGGGCTCGCTGCTGGAGGGTGCTGACGATCCACCGGCGGCCCTGGCCGCGCAGCGGCCCGCTGCGCCCGCAGCAGTCGGCACCTACGAAGCAATCCTGACCTGGGATCAGTTCGACGTCTGGCTGGCGCGCATCGACACCGCGGCGCTGACCGCACTCGACACCGAAACCGACTCGCTCGACCCCATGCAGGCGCGGCTGGTGGGGTTGTCGTTCAGCGTCACGCCGGGCGAGGCGGCCTATCTGCCGCTGGCGCACAACTATCCCGGGGTGCCGCAGCAGCTGCCCGTTGACGCCGTGCTCGCCCGCCTCAAACCCTGGCTGGAAAGTGAGGGCAAACCCAAGCTTGGGCAGAACGCCAAGTACGACCGCCATGTGCTGCAGAACGCAGGCATTCTGGTGCACGGCTATGCCCACGACACGCTGCTGGAAAGCTATGTGCTCGAAGCGCACAAGCCGCACAGCCTGGACAGCCTGGTGTCGCGCCACCTCGGGCGGGATGACACCCTGAGCTACGAGCAGGTCTGCGGTAAGGGCGCCAAGGCCATCACGTTCGACCAGGTGGCGCTGGACGTGGCCACGCGCTATAGCGGCGAAGATGCCGACCTCACCCTGCAGGTGCACCAGCAGCTCTGGCCGCGCATCGCGGCGGACAAGGGCCTGGCCCGCATCTACGCGCTGGAGCTGCAGGTCAGCGCGGTGCTGCAACGCATCGAGCGCACCGGCGTGCTGGTCGATGGCGGCTTGCTGCGGTCGCAAAGCAGCGAACTGGGCGCCAAGATGCAAACTCTCGAAGCCCAGGCGTATGTGCTTGCTGGCGGGCCATTCAACCTGGGCAGCCCGAAGCAGATCGGCGAGATTCTGTTCGAGCGCCTGCAACTGCCGGTGCAGAAAAAAACCGCCTCCGGCGCGCCTTCCACCGATGAGGAGGTGCTGGAAAAGCTGGCCGAAGACTATCCGCTGCCCCGTGTCATCCTCGACCACCGCAGCCTGTCCAAACTGCGCAGCACCTATACCGAAAAGCTGCCGCAGATGATCAACGCCTCCACCGGGCGGGTGCACACCAACTATGCGCAAGCGGTGGCCGTCACCGGACGGCTGGCATCCAACGACCCCAATCTGCAGAACATTCCAGTGCGCACCGCCGAGGGGCGGCGCATCCGTGAGGCCTTCATTGCGCCCGAGGGCTGGCTGATCGCATCCAGCGATTACTCACAGATCGAACTGCGCATCATGGCGCACATCTCGCAGGACGCCGGTCTGCTGGCCGCCTTCGCCGCGGGCGAAGATATTCACCGTGCCACCGCGGCGGAGATTTTTGGTGTCACTCCGCTGGAGGTCAGCAGCGAACAAAGGCGCATGGCCAAGGTCATCAATTTCGGGTTGATCTACGGGATGAGCGCGTTTGGGCTGGCGCGCAATCTGGGCCTGGAGCGCAGCGCCGCGCAGCTCTACATCGACCGTTACTTCACCCGCTACCCCGGCGTGGCCGCGTATATGGAGCGCACACGCGCCCAGGCGAGGGAGCAGGGGTATGTGGAAACCGTGTTCGGCCGCCGTCTTTGGCTGCCGGAAATTCACGCCAGCGGCCCGCGCCGCGCGGCTGCCGAACGTGCGGCGATCAACGCGCCCATGCAGGGCACGGCGGCCGACCTGATCAAAATGGCCATGATCGCGGTTGACGCCGCCATGACCCGCGAGGGTCTGCGCAGCCGCGTGGTGATGCAGGTGCATGACGAACTGGTGCTCGAGGTGCCGGAAAACGAAACCCGCTGGGTGCGCGAGCACATTCCGCGTCTGATGGCGGGCGTGGCCCAGCTCGACGTCCCGCTGCTGGCCGAACTGGGCATGGGGGCGAACTGGGAGCTGGCGCACTGAGAGGGAGCCTGTCTCGCAGCGGCAGGTCTGGGGGCGCATGAGAAACACGCCGGGCCGTCCCAAGTGTTTCTCACCCCCTCGGGGGGCCTGACGCGCAGCGGCAGGTCTGGGGCGTTTTTAAACGATACGCACCTGCAACGGCGCGAGCCCGTCGATTTCGCCGCGCAGCGCCTGGCCGCGGGTGAGGGCGCCCACACCGTCGGGCGTGCCAGTGAAAATCAGGTCGCCCGGCTGAAGGGTGAACAGCGTGGACAGACGGGCGATGGTTTCGTCCACTGACCAGATCATCTGCTCCAGCACGCCTTGCTGCCGCACCGCGCCATCTACCGTCAGACGGATCTTGCCAGCGGTCAACGGCGCACCCGGCTGGCGCGGTGTGAGGGGGCCGATGGGCGCGGACTGATCGAAGGCCTTGCCGATTTCCCACGGGCGGCCCTGCTCCTTCATCTGCCCCTGCAGATCGCGCCGGGTCAGATCCAGCCCCACGGCGTAGCCGAAGATGTGTTCGGCTGCGTGTTCCACGGCAATGGCGCTGCCCGCCTTGCCGAGGGCCACGACCAATTCGATTTCATGGTGCAGGTCATGCGTGGCCGGAGGGTAGGCAATGTCGCCGGTCTGCCCGGCTGGCACGGCGATCACAGCATCCGCATCGCCCGGTTTGCAGAAGAAGAACGGCGGCTCGCGCGTTGGATCGGAGCCCATTTCGCGCGCATGCGCCGCGTAGTTGCGGCCCACGCAATACACCCGGCGCACCGGGAAAGTTTGATCACTGCCAACGATGGGCAGCAAGGCCGGGGAATGTGGGGGGAACACGGTGGTCATGACGTGGCTCGGAATCAATCAATCAGACCAGTTTAGGCAGATCAGCCGGGTAAAAGTGGCGCATATGTTGCGGGCTCACCCTTTGTTACAGACATCTTGCCGCCCGAATATGGAAAGCCTTGATCTCCATCAGTCACCGCGCATACGATATATGAAACGATAAACGTTATCATTTGCAGATTGATCCAGCAACGATCAACCAGCCCTCACTGCCGATTGACGGCGGCTTTTCAGACCAAGATCATGAACATCGTCTCCGAAGTGGTTTCCCTGGCGCAGATACCCCGCGGCCAATGCGCCAAGGTGGTGGATTTTGACGGCGGGCGTTCTATGGCGCAGCGCATGGTGATGCTGGGTATCCGCCGCGGCGTTCCGCTCTGCGTGGTCCACGGCCCCGGCGCGCGTGGCACGGTGGTGCAGGTTGGCGGCGCGCGCATTGCGCTGGGCCTGGGCGTGACCGAAAAAATCCGTGTGATACCAATTGATGCCTCCATGACCACCGAGGAACTCGCGGCATGAGCGCGTGCCACGACCCGGATTGCGCTGCGCCACAAGCCGCGGGAGGTGCGCTGCCGGTGATCGCCCTGGCGGGTAATCCCAATTGCGGCAAGACCACCCTCTTCAACCTGCTCACCGGGGCGCATCAGCATGTGGGCAACTGGCCCGGCGTCACGGTGGAGCAGCGCCGTGGTACGGCCAGCGCTGCCGGCCGCAAGCTCTCAGTGATCGATCTGCCCGGGGTGTACAGCCTGCTGGGCGGCGGCGGTGTCGACCAGGGCGTGGCGCGCAACTTCCTGCTCGATGAGCGGGTGGATCTCATTGTCAACATTGTCGATGCCTCCAACCTGGAGCGGCATCTGGCGCTGACCTTTGAGCTGCTTGAAACCGGCAAGCCGCTCATCCTCGCTCTCAATATGATGGACGAGGCACAGGCGCTCGGACTGGAGCCACAGGTGCATGCCCTGTCAGAGCACCTCGGTGTGCCCGTGGTGCCGCTGGTGGCGCGCAAGGGCCGCGGGCGCGCGGAGCTGCTCGACACCATTTTGCAGGCGCTGCAAAAGGCGCCACGCGCCGCCATGCCCGCCTATCCCGCCGAGGTTGAGCAGGCGATTGACAGCGTGGGCGCAGGGCTTGCGGCGCAATCGTCGGCCAAGCGTCGCTTCGAGGCCTTGCGTCTGCTTGAGGGGCTGGTGGTTTCGCCTTTGCCTGCGGTGCAGGAGCGCGTTGGCGTGGCGCAGGCGCAGGTGCTCGCGCAGGCCGGCGAAGAGGTCGTCGATCTCGTTGCCGCCACCCGCTTTGGCTGGGCGCACCAACTCGCCGCCATCGCCATGCAGCGCACAGGCAAGATGGGCGCGCGCCGCCGCGTCACCGATGTGCTCGACCGCGTGGTGCTCAACGAATGGCTGGGCGTGCCCGTGTTCTTGCTGGTGCTGTATCTGGTGTTTGTGGTGAGCTTCAGCGGCGGCAATATTTTTCTGGATTTCTTCGATCAGGCTTCGTCGGCGCTGCTCATCGGCGGCGTGGGGCATGTCATGCTGCAGGCCGGTCTGCCGCACTGGATGGTGTCCATGATCGCGGGCGGCGTGGGCGGCGGGCTCAACCTCGTCATCTCTTTTATTCCACCCATTGGCCTGACCTTTCTGTTCCTCGCGTTTCTCGACGATTCGGGCTATATGGCGCGCGCCGCCTACGCCATGGACCGCTTCATGCGCCGCATGGGGCTGCCCGGCAATTCGCTGGTGCCCATGGTCATTGGCTTCGGCTGCAATGTGCCGGCCATCATGGGTTCGCGCATCATCGAAGACCCGCGCGGCCGCCTGCTCACGGTGCTGATGCAGCCGTTCATGTCGTGCTCGGCGCGGTTGACCATCTATATGGCGTTTGCCGTGGTGTTCTTCCGCAGCACAGGCGGGCAGGTGGTGTTTCTGCTGTATGTGCTGGGCATCGTGGTGGCGCTGCTGACCGCGTGGATGCTGGGAAAGACCGCGATTCGCGGCGAGCCCATGCCATTTGTCATGGAGCTTCCGCCTTACCGCCTGCCCAGTGTGCGCAGCGTGGTGTTGCAGGCCTGGCAGCGGCTGAAGGTGTTCATGTTCCGCGTCGGCAAAGTGATTGTGGTTATCGGCCTGGTGCTGTTCGTGCTGCCCGGCATCGGCTGGACTGACAAGGGTTTGCAGGCCACCGACATCGACCATTCTCTGCTGGCGCAAGGCAGTCAGGCCATTGCCCCGGTGTTTGCGCCGATGGGCATTACGCGGGAGAACTGGCCCGCGGTGTCGGGTCTGCTGGCGGGCGCCGCGGCGAAGGAAATCGTGATCGGCACGCTCAACGGCATTTACCAGCGGCAGCAGGCGTCCGATCTGATGGCGAGCTATCGCCACCCGGATGTGGCTGCCAAGTTGTGGGAAGCGGCCAAGACCATTCCAGACAACGCGGTGGCGTTTTTCAGCAGCTTCCTCGATCCGCTGGGCCTGCATGATCTGCAGTCCACCGGGGCCACGGAGCAGGCCTCCGGCGCCAGTAACGAAACCCTGGCTGGCCTGGCTGCGGCCTTCACCCCGCTGTCGGCCTTCGCCTATCTGGTCTTCGTCCTGCTGTATGTGCCCTGCGCCAGCACCATGGGCGCGCTGCGCCGCGAAGTGGGCTGGGGCTGGATGGTGTTTTCCGTGCTGTACGGCATTGGCATTGCGTGGGCTGCGGCAACCCTGATCTACCAGGCCGGGACGTTTGCCGAACACCCGCAGTCCTCCGCACTGTGGATGGCCGCCTGCGTGGCCGCGTTTGCATTGCTGGTGGTGGGGCTGCGCCAATACGGCAACCGCACCGAACAGCGCGTGGCGGCCAACGGGCGGGAGAGTTTGGCATGAGCGCGCCGGGGCAGGCCGTGAACCCGCTGTTCGCCGTGCGCGACTGTCTGCGTGACAGGCAGCTTGCCAGCGCATCCGAAATTGCCGCCTGCGTGCAGGCGCCCGCTGCGGTGGTCGAGGACATGTTGGCGCATTGGGTGCAGCGCGGTCAGGTCGCGCGTCTCGACGGCCAGGGGGCGACTTGTAGCAGCGGCTCCTGCCAGCGTTGCGGCGCGTGCGGGTCTGGCAAAAGCGCCGCTGCGGTGTATCAATGGCGCGGCATGCAGACGGCGGCGCAGTCTGCGCAAAAACAACCAGTGCAAATGCTGCGCTTTGCCTGAATCCGCGCTGTTTTGCACGCACAGGGTTTTGCGCTGGAGCCTAAGCTGCTGCGTTTGACTCACAAGGAGAACGCCATGCACAGCGCAATGCCGTACCGCCGCCTCGGAAGCAGCGGTTTGCAGGTCAGTCTGTTTTCACTCGGTTCCTGGGTGACTTTCCACAATCAGGTCAACTCGCCCGGTGTGCGCGAGATGATGGCAGCCGCGCGCGACGGTGGTGTCAACTTCTTCGACAACGCCGAGGTCTATGCCAACGGCGAAAGCGAACGCCTGATGGGCGACGCACTCGCGCAACTCAAGTGGAATCGCCTTGACTATGTGGTGTCGAGCAAATTCTTCTGGGGGCTCGATGCGGGCACGGCCGAGAAGCCGCGCATCAATGGCCGCAACACCCTCAACCGCAAATACCTGTTGCAGGCGGTCGATGGCAGCCTGCAGCGGCTCAAGCTGGATTTCATCGACCTGATCTTCTGCCACCGCGCCGATCCGCACACGCCGATCGAAGAGACCGTCTGGGCGATGCACAACATCATCGAGCAGGGCAAGGCCTTGTATTGGGGCACCAGCGAATGGACCGCCGATGAAATTCGCACCGCGTGGGCCATCGCGGAGCGTCACCATCTGCACAAGCCGGTGATGGAGCAGCCGCAATATCACCTTTTTCACCGCCAGCGGGTGGAGCAGGAGTACGCCCGGCTGTATGACGACATCGGTCTGGGATTGACCACCTGGAGCCCGCTGGCTTCCGGCCTGCTGACCGGGAAATACCGCCAGGGCGTGCCTGAGGGCAGCCGTGGGGCGATGCAGAACGTGAGCTTTTTGCGCGACGGTTTGCTCAACGCGCAAAAGAACGCCGCTGTGGGGCAATTCGAGACCATCGCCGGGCAACTCGGCTGCAGTGTGGCGCAACTGGCGCTGGCCTGGGTGGCGCACAACCCGCGGGTGAGCACGGTGATTCTGGGCGCATCCAAGCTGGCGCAGTTGCAGGAAAACCTGGGCGCGCTGGACGTTTTGCCCAAGCTCACACCGGACGTGCTGGCGCAGATGGACGCGGTTTCTGCGCCACTGGCGCAATAAACCGCACCACGCCGCAGCGTCAGGCGGACGGTGCGGTCTGACGCTCCAGCCAGCCCAGCCAATGCAAGGCGTGTTCCCGGGTTTCGCCGCACATCTCGGTGCTCGGCTGCAGCCCGCCGCAGCAGGCCGGGCGCTCCGGGCGACCAAAGAGGGTACAGCGCAGGTCTGCGGTGAGTTGCGCGCAGGGCACGCCTGCGGGTTTGCCTTGCGGCATGCCGGGAATGGGGCTGCTGATGGACGGGGCGATGCAGCACGCCGCGCAGCCTGGGCGGCAGGCGTGGTGCGCGTGGCTGGGCGCGGAGGGCTGCATCATCCAGCGGGTTTCAACCGACCATCTTTTTGGTGATTTCCGCCACATGCCTGCCCTGATAGCGGGCGATGTCGAGTTCGTTGGCGCTGGGCTGGCGACTGCCATCGCCTTTGCTCAGGGTGGTGGCGCCGTAAGGCGTACCGCCGCTGATCTCGTCCATATTCGTCAGTCCCGCGCAGGCGTAAGGCACACCGACGACGACCATGCCGTGGTGGAACAAGGTGGTGTGGAACGAGGTGATGGTGGTCTCCTGTCCGCCGTGCTGGGTGGCGGTGCTGGCGAACACGCTGCCCACCTTGCCCACCAGTTTGCCCTGCTGCCACAGCGCGCCGGTCTGGTCGAGGAAGTTGCGCATCTGGCCGCACATATTGCCAAAGCGGGTGGGGGTGCCGAAGATCACGGCGTCGTAGTCGGCCAGCTCGGCGGGCTGCGCGATAGGCGCGGCCTGCTCGGTTTTGGCATGAATGGCGGCGGCAGTTTCTGCTGGCATGGTTTCGGGCACGCGTTTGATGTCCACGCTGCAACCGGCCACGCCACGCGCGCCTTCAGCGACGGCGTGCGCCATGGTTTCAACGTGTCCCCATGTGCTGTAATACAAAACAAGAATTTTGGCCATTTTTGATTTCCTTTGGTGTGCAAGGCAGGCCGGATCGGCACTGCACTTTTTATTGTGGTCTTGTTCCGTCATTTCTGCAGGAAGTGGGTTGTGGCCTCTTGCGCGTCGCCGTGGGCCTTGGGAGGAGGTGACACCGCAATGACTGTCATCAAACTGTGATCTTGGTGCGGTAGAAACAGCAGCCTTTCATCGTCTGCCGCACATGTTGTCCCTCATTCGACCCCAGCTCGGTTTTCTGTCCATCCTGCTCGACCGCGTTCTCATGCACGGCGAGTTGTGGGTGGAGTTTCAGCCGGTCTTCGATCTGCGTGGGCGTTCGATTCATGCCTATGAGGCGTTGATACGCGGGCCGCGGGGGTCTGCGCTGGAGCGGCCTGACGCGCTGTTCCAAACCGCCCGCGAGAACGGACGGCTTTTTGAGCTGGACGCCTTGTGCGTGCGGACCAGTCTGGAGCATTTTGCCCGTTTGAAGTTGCCCGGACAGTTGTTCCTCAATGTCACGCAAACCTTGCTCGATTCGGGTTGGCTGGGCAGCGCCGCTGCGCTCGATTTGCTGCACAAGCACGGCCTGCCGCCGTCGCGCATTGTGTTTGAGCTGCTGGAAACCGATGATCTGCTCAAGGATGGCGACGGGCTGTTGCAGGCGCAGCATTTGCACAGTCTGGGTTGCTCGCTGGCGCTGGACGACATGGGCCGGGGCTTTGGCCGCTTCGATGTGTGGCAGCGTCTGCACCCGCGCTATCTCAAGGTCGACCGCGCGTTCTGCGCCGGGCTGGCGGACGATCCGGTCAAGGCGGCCTTTGTGCGTTCGATGCTGCTGATGGCCGAGGCCAGTCGCTCCTGGGTGGTGGCCGAGGGGGTGGAATCCGCCCGCGATCTGCGCGTGCTGCACGAGATCGGGGTGCAACTGGTGCAGGGTTTTGTGCTGGAGCGTCCATCCGCCGCACCGTCGCAGGACATGAGCGCGGCACAGCGGCGGTTGATCGAGACAGGGCAGCCAGAACTCTACGCGCTGGCCTCTCGTGGCAGCGTGGAGCAGTCGGTTCTGGGGCTGTCGCGGCCGATTGCGCCGGTGCTGCCGCAGGCGCGACTGGAGGATGTGCTGCGCCGCTTCGATACCCAGCCCGACTTGTTGTCCATTCCCGTGGTGGATGCGGGGGGCAGGGCGCTGGGCATTCTCAACCGTTATGTGCTGGCGGACCGACTCTGGCGCCCCCATGTGCGCGATCTGCTGGGCAACAAGCCCTGCGCCCAAGTCATGAGCGCCGACGTGCTGCAACTCGACGTGAACAGCAGTCTGCATCAGGCCAGCAACCTGATTGCCGATGCCAGCTTTCGCCATGCCACCGAGGGTGTTCTGATCACGGAAAACGGCGATTACCGCGGGCTGCTTCTGGTGGGCGATCTGCTGCGGCTGGTCAATGAATTCCAGATCCAGACGGCGCGCTATGCCAATCCCCTGACCCTGCTGCCCGGCAATGTGCCGATCAACGAACAGATCGACCGCCTGTTGCGCACCGGGCGGCCCTTTGTTGCGGCCTATGGCGACATCGATCACTTCAAGCCGTTCAACGACGTGTTCGGCTACCGCCTGGGAGATGAGGTCATCCTGTTGTTGTCTGAGCTGCTGCAAGCGCGCTTCAACCGCCCCGATGATTTCGTCGGGCATATCGGCGGCGATGACTTCATCATCGTGAGCACGGAGCCAGACGCCATCGACCGCCTGCAC
>JAFGXB010000197.1 GCA_016936875.1 Burkholderiaceae bacterium
AATACCCTGCGTCGCAACTGGGTGTTTCTGCCGGCCTATTCGTTCATGCTCGGGTTGATCGCCCTGCTGGGCTATATGGCTTACGCCTCGGGCATCGCCAAGATGCCTGATCTGGCGCCGTACTTCAAGCAGTACGGCCCGCAGTTCGCCATGCCGGGCTTGCTGCTGCACTTTTTCCCGAGCGGGGTTGTTGGTGTGGGGTTTGCGGCAGTGGCCATTGGCGCGCTGGTGCCCGCAGCCATCATGTCCATCGCGGCGGCCAATCTGTTCACCCGCAATATTTACAAGCCTTATATCAATCCCCACTGCACGCCGGCCAAGGAAACCGAGATGGCCAAGCTGATGTCGCTGATCGTCAAGTTTGGTGCTCTGCTGTTCATCGTGTTCCTGCCGCTCACCTACGCCATTCAGTTGCAACTGCTCGGCGGCATTCTGATTCTGCAGACGCTGCCTGCCATCGTCTCCGGCATCTACACCCGCTGGTTTGACGCCAAGGCGCTGCTGCTGGGCTGGGCCGTGGGACTGATCTGGGGCATCTGGGCCGCTTCGCTCAGCGGCTTCAAGAGTTCGGGCTACGCATTGCATGTGGCAGGCATGGTGATTCCCGCCTATATCGGCCTGTATGCGCTGGTGTTGAACTTCGTTGTGGCCATCGCGGCAACTTTGGCAATTCGCGTCATGGGCATGTCCAATGATGCAGACGCCACGGTCGCAGCGGATTACGCGGGATAAGTTTTTGCTCCCTGAAGATCACGTCTGAACGTGACTGCAGTGCTGAGGGCCGACGTTGTCGGCCCTCAGCTTTTATATTGCGCCTACCGGGCCTACCAATACGCCACCAAGGACGACTTATGCTGCTCACCGCTGTTTTGCTGCTCATCGCCTCGCAACTCCCCATCGTTGCGGCGGGCATGGCCAAGTCGGGCACCTTTCGGTCGAAGGAAAACCGCTACGACAACAACGAGCCCCGGCTGTGGCTGGAGCGGCAGACCGATCCGCGCAGGCGCCGGGCCAACGCCGCGCAGGAAAACAGCTTTGAGGCGCTGCCTTTTTTGTTTGCCGCCGCGCTGTTTGCCCTCTATCTCAAGGCGCCTGCGGGACTGATCAATGGGCTGCTCATCGCCTGGCTGCTGCTGCGCGCGGGGTATCTGTGGAGCTACCTCAACGACAAGGCCTCGCTGCGCTCCTCCATCTGGGGGCTGGCCCTGCTGGTCAATATCGCCTTGCTGTTCGCGCCGTTCTATGGATGAGACGCCCGCTTCCGCGCAGCCGCCGCGCAGTGCCCTGGACGGCCTGCGCGTGCTCGAACTCGGCAGCCTGATCGCCGGGCCGTTTTCCACCCGGCTGATGGCTGAATTCGGTGCCGATGTGATCAAGATCGAATCGCCCGCGCAGGGCGACGATCCCGGCGGCGACCCCCTGCGCAGTTGGCGCAAACTGCACAAGGGCGAATCGCTGTGGTGGACGGCGCAGGCGCGCAACAAGCGCTGCATCACCCTGAACCTCAAACATCCGCAGGGACGCGACATTGTGTTGCAGCTCGTCGCAAAGGCCGATGTGGTGGTGGAGAACATGCGCCCCGGCGCGCTGGAAAAACTCGGGCTGGGCTGGGAGGCGCTGCACGCGGCCAATCCCAGTCTGGTGATGGTGCGCATCTCCGGCTTCGGCCAGAGCGGGCCGATGCGCATGCAGCCCGGCTTTGGCGCCATTGCCGAAGCCATGGGCGGCATGCGCTTTGTGACGGGCGACCCGGACCGGCCGCCCATGCGCGCCAACCTCTCGCTGGGCGACTCCATTGCCGCGCTGCACGCCACCATGGGCGCGCTGATGGCGCTGCGCCACCGCGACGCCACCGGCGGCCGCTGGAACGGGCAGGCGGGCGGCGAAGGGCAGGTGGTGGATGTGGCGCTGACCGAGAGCGTGTTCAACCTGCTGGAGAGCACGCTGATGGAATACAGCTACGACGGCACGGTGCGCCAGCGCACCGGCACCAGCATTCCGGGCATCACACCGTCGAACGTCTACCGCAGCAAGGGTGGGGAATGGGTGCAGATTTCAGGCAATGGCGACGCCATTTTCAAACGCCTGATGCTGGCCATCGGCCGCACCGACATGGCCGAAGACCCGGGGCTGGCGCGCAATCCGGGCCGCATGACGCGGGCCGACGAGATTGACGCCGCCATTCAGGCCTGGGCGGCGCAGCACGCGCCAGACGCCATCGTGCAAGCCATGCGCGCGGCCGAGGTGCCGGCCACGCGCATTTACAGCATTGCCGATGTTGCAGACGACGCGCAGTTCAAGGCCAGGGGCATGATCGAGCCGCACACGCTCGCGGATGGCACCCCGGTTGATCTGCCCGCCCCCGCGCCCCGCCTGTCACGCACGCCGGGCGTCACGCGCTGGCTCGGCCCGGCGCTGGGCGCGCATACCGAGGCAGTTCTCTGCGAGTTGGGACTGGATGCGGCGCAGATTGCCGCATTGCGCCAGAACGGGGTGATCTGAGCGGCGATTGAGCCGGAATGGAGAAGGATGAACGGGGCATGGGGGCATCGCCATGCAACGGCCTCCCTCTCCCAAGTTCCCCCGCAGACGGGAGGAGCCGTCTTGCTCCCTCTCCACTTGTGGGGAGGGTCGGGGTGGGGAGACATTCAGTACGTCAACGTGCCGGATCAGTAACCCGGCGGCCAGGCGTGTTTCTCAATATCGCTTACCGCTG
>JAFGXB010000198.1 GCA_016936875.1 Burkholderiaceae bacterium
AAGCCGCTACGGCGCTTTCTGCTCAGGGCAGCCGTCTTGGCCCGGCAAGAGGCGCGCGAATGGAAGCCAGATACTGTTCTCGCTGGCAGCGGCCTCACTGCACCTATTGCCTGGATGGCAGCGCGCACCTGCAAGGCGCGCACTGCGGTGTACGTGCATGGCCTCGACCTCACTGTGCCGCATCCGATCTACCGCGCGCTGTGGCGTCCAGCACTGCGGCGCATGGATGTGATCATCGCCAACAGCCGGTCCACGGCGCGGCTGGCCGAAGATATCGGCATCCCCCAGGCGCGCATCCACGTCGTCCACCCCGGCGTGGAGATTCCGCCACTCGACCCACAGGCGCGAGCGCGCTTTCGCGCCAAGCACCAGCTCGGCGATGCCCCGGTGCTGCTCTCCGTGGGTCGGCTCACCGCACGCAAGGGGCTGCGCGAGTTTGTCAGCGATGTGCTGCCGCGGATCGCCGCCGCACGACCCGACGTGCAACTGCTCATCGTTGGCGACGTACCAGCCAACGCCCTCTACGCCGAAGCGCAAACACCGCAAAGTATCCAGACCGCTGCCGATGCGGCCGGGGTGGGCGGACGGGTGCAATTTCTCGGCACCCTGTTCGGCCGCGATCTGGCAGATGCTTATGCGGGTGCCGATGTGCATGTGTTTCCAGTGCGCGACCTACCCAACGACCCCGAAGGTTTTGGCATGGTGGCCGTGGAGGCGGCGGCGCATGGCTTGCCCACTGCGGGCTACGCCACAGGCGGCGTCATTGATGCCGTGGCCAATGGCAGGAGCGGAACGATCGTGAGCCCCGACGAGAGCCACGCGCTGGCCATTGCGATCTTGCACCTCATTGAGCGGCCGTTGGACCAAACAGCGATTCACGACTTCGCAGCCCACTTTGCCTGGGATGTGTTCGGGCAACAAGTGGTTTCAGCGCTGGCTGGGGCAAACCAATGATGCGGGTGCTGTTCATCGGCAAGCGGTTCTACACCAACCGCGATGCGCTGCTGGAACGCTACGGCCGCATCTACCAGCTTCCCCACCACTGGGCACAGCAGGGCACCGATACGCGGCTCTGGTTGATCGACTACCACCGCAAGCAACGTGTGCGACAGACCCAGGGCGCCTTGCATATCGACAGCACCCCCCTACGCGGAACGGCCTGGCTCGCCGCTACTTTGAGCTTCCTCGCAAGCCGCTTGCGCAGCAGCAGCCGGCCCACGCACATCGTCGCCAGTGGCGACGCCTACATCGGCCTGCTCGGCTGGCTTCTTGCCCGATGGACGGGCGCTCATTTCGTGTTTGATGTGTACGACAAGTACGACGAGTTCACGGGCTATCGCAAACCGCTCGGCTGGGATTTGTTCGGCTTTCTGCTCCGCCGATCTGACCAATGCTGGTTTGCCAGCCGCCGACTGTTAGGGCAACTCGGCAACATCTCCCGAAGTGATGCGCTGGTCATGAACGGAATCGACAGGGATCACTTCACCCCACACGATATGGAGGCGGCTCGCCAGCGCCTCGGTCTGCCTACAGCGGTTCCATTGGTGGGCTATTTCGGTGCGCTCAATCTTGAACGCGGACTGCCCGATCTGATGGAAGCCATGCAAGTCGTGCGGCGCATCGACAGCTCCGTTGAACTGATACTTGCCGGGAAAGCTGACGCCGACATCGAACTCACGGCACCCGGTGTTCACTACCTCGGCAACCTGAGCCACGAGCAAATCCCCTGGGCCTTGGCAGCGGTTGACGTTGTGGCCGTTCCCTACCGGCGGTCCCCCTTTCTCGACGCCGCATCATCCATCAAATTTGGGGAAATCATGGCCTGCAAGCGCCCACTGGTCGCCACTCGAACCCCTAATCTGCTCGACAACTTTCCCGCGCAATCCGCTGAACTCGATGCCTACCTTGCCCCGCCGCAGAATCCTGAAGCCCTTGCAAAGGCCATCCTCAGACAACTGCGCGATCAAAAGTGCGTCGATCCTCCAGTTGGTCTGGAATGGTCCGCAATTGCCAACGAGGCTCTCGCGTCCTTGGGCACGATTGATAGAAATCAGCCGGATAGCGCATTGCCACGCACAAGACACTGAATGCGCGAATCAGACATGCCATGAACGTTCTGTTTGTCTTGCCACGCATGGTGGGAGGTGGCGTCGAGCGGGTGACGCTCAACTTGGCCGCTGCCCTGCGGCAGCGCGGCGTCGAGTGTCGGCTGGCCTTACGCCGTGCCGAGGGCGAAATGCTCGACGAGGCACAACAAATCTTCGCCTCGGTTGAGGTTTTGGCCGACGCAAGCCTGCGGCAGTTCGTCCCCCGGCTCACGGCGCTGATAGAGACCGCCCAGCCCACACACATCGTCACCGCCTTCGCCGACGTCGGGCTGCTGACCTGGATCGCTCGCCGCCGGGCTGGTGCGAAAGTGCCGATCATTCATGGCATACACAACACGCATGCCTTCGCCAATCAACGCCAGGGAGTTTCTGGACTTCTTCGCTACGCAGCAGACCGGCTGTTTTCTCGGCTGCTATATCCCCGGGTGGATGCCATCGTTTGTGTTTCAAAAGGCATTGAAGCCGAAGTAAAAGCCTGCTGCCCGAGCGCGGCAAGCTATACACGCACCATCTACAACCCAGTGGCGAGTAAGGCACAAATTGCCCACTGCTTGCAGAACCTACGGCCGCGCGAGCCCCAAGTCGGGCCATGGCGCATCGTCGGCCTTGGCCGACTAACAGCGCAAAAGGGATTCGATGTTTTGATCAAGGCCGCAGGCCTGTTGCCTGCTTCGCCCGATTGGCTAATCGACATTTACGGCGACGGCCCATTGCGCGCTGTATTGCATCAAAGCATTCAGCGACATGGTCTGGAGGGTCGTGTCACCCTCTGCGGCTACACAGCTGATCCGGCCGCAGCGCTCGAACTTGCGGATGTGTTCGTTCTTCCCTCACGGCACGAGGGGTTTGGCTTGGTACTTGTCGAAGCCATGCTGCATGGCGCGCAGGTCATCGCGGCGGATTGCCCGCAAGGGCCGCGCGAAATCCTCGACGGCGGCCGATTCGGGCAGCTCGTTCCGGTCGGTGATGCCGCTGCGCTCGCTGCGGCGCTTCAACGCACACTGACGCTCAAGGTTTGGATCAACCCGTCCGCATTGCAGGATCACGCCGCTCGTTTCTCGACGGAAGCCAGTGTTGCGCAATGGCTGGCCGTCATCCAATCACGATCGGGCTCTATTGACCGGTAGGCCACGTCTCTACGCAATGAGGTTCGCGTGGCGAGCCTCATGCAAACAAAGCACGTTCTGGATGGCTGAAAGATCGTCCGCAGAAATCGCATGAGGCTGTGCGCTTCCCGTCCGATAAAACCTGTAGCCGAGACTTGCCAGAAAATTGAGAATCTGGCGCTGCTCATACCCTGCCGCAGCGCTGGTCTGAGATTGCACCTCGACGACCAGCCAAGGCTGGAAGCGCCGCAGCATAGCTTCCGCGCCGCGCAGACACTCCAGCTCTGCGCCTTCGATATCTATTTTGATGCCATCGAGCGCGTTGGTTGGATGATCTGAAAAGTAGTGATCAAGGGTGTCGAGGCGCACCTGTTGCACCGGCACACGAGTTTGATCGATGTTGTGCAGGCTGGCGAGACCATCGTGCGGATCCCATGTGCCGTTGTTTCCCGTCGAGGCGAAAATTTCAGCGCTTCCTTGATGGTCGGATAGCGCTAAACGCTCCAGCGTGCACCAATGTAGGTCGTTCCAGAGCAGATGCTGTGCGAGCTTGCTGGCAATGGCATCTACCGGCTCGAACGACGTGACCGTCCCGGATGAGCCGACAAGTTTCCCGGCTGTGAGCGTGATTTCGCCGATGTTGGCGCCGATGTCGACGAAGTGCATGCCTGGTCGCAAGAGCCATTGCAATGTAGCGACCACGTCCCGGCTGTAGTGCCCCATCCAGAAAATGCGCCGCTGCATGTGCTCGGACAGATCGAGCCGCATCCGCTGCGAACCGTTGAAGTCGCTGATCTCCACTTCAGCTTGAGCGCGGGCAAACATGCGGCGACAAAGCGTGCGCGGCAGTTTGGAGTGGCTAACGGCGGCTAGCGCGTTCGCCGCCGCGCGAATGTGGAGATAGTGTTCAGGCTGCACGGGACATCCTCGCGGTGGTTCTCTGTTGAAACATGATGATCATGATGAGCCCAGTCAGGGCCATGATGGATTCTGCGCAAGCCAGCGCCAACGGCATGGCCTGCGCAGGGGCGTGAGCGGTAAGGAACAGCGCTGCAAGGGTCAGCACGGCCAATCCGCCCAACTCGAAGCCCACGCGCATCCACGGTTTACCCAAGGCCATCAGGGCACTGCCGGCGGTGATGCGCAGGGCCATGCCGGGTACGGCCAAGGTCAGCCAGCGCAGTGTGTCGCCGAGACCAGCGTAGCGGGCGCCGAATAGCACGTTGAACAGCGGCGCGGCCAGCCAGAGTGCAGCAGCCAGCAGCACGCTGTAGCCGAAGGCACTGGCGAACACCCAGCGCAGCAAACGGCCTGAGCGGGCACGGTCGGCCTCGGCCTCGCGGAACAAGCGCGGCAGGGCAGCGAGCATCATGGCGATCACCGGCAGGGTGAGTGCGCCGATGACCCGTGCACCCGCTGCATACACACCGGCCGCGGCCAACGGCAGCAGCGCGGCAGCCAGGGTTTTGTCAAGTTCGGCCGGGCCACTGGCAGTGAGGTTGAGCACGGCGTAGCCTGCGGCGTCACGCAGTTCGGCGCGGCGCGGCAGACGCCAGGTGTGCCATGCAGGCCATGCCTGCTGCAGGGTGCGCGTAGCCAGCAGCAGCGC
>JAFGXB010000199.1 GCA_016936875.1 Burkholderiaceae bacterium
ACCAGGGTACGCGCCTGGGACTAGCGGTGCCCGACTATGTGCCGCTGAAAAACATCGCCGAGATCCAGGCGAACCATGCCCGCTTTCACGACAAGATTTACGGCGTCGAGTCCGGGTCTGTGGTCAACATGATGGCCAATCAGGCGATCAAGACGTATCACCTCGCGCCGATGGAACTGGTTGCCAGTTCGACGGCGGCGATGACGGTGCAGCTCAAGCGCGCGATCCAGCGCAAAGACTGGATCGTCGTCACCGGCTGGCAGCCGCTGTGGATCTGGGCGAGCTTCAAGCTGCACTTCCTGGACGATCCGGCGGCGGTCTTCGGCGGCATCGGCCATATGGACACGGTAATCAACCCGCAACTGCAGCGCCGCGCGCCGCAGGTCGTGGACTGGCTGCGCACCTTTCACCTCTCGCAAGCCGAGCTGGCCAACATGCTGCTGGACCTCTCGCACGGCATGACGGCCGAGCAAATCGCCGCGCAGTGGCTGGCCCGCCAGCCTCAAACCCGCACGGCTTAATCGGCCCACCGCAGTCCTTCGGGCACTGCTGCCGGGCGCTTGCGCCAGCCATGCGCTGTTGTGCGGCGAGGCAGGGTCTCGCCGTCAGCGCACTTTTTTAAGGAGAAACATTCATGTCAATTGGACAACCCATTCCCATTGGTCACTGGGTCAGCAACGGGGTCAACACCCTGACCGACCGTTACGCGGCCGCATTCGACTCCATCACCCACGCCGTCCACTTCCTCATCTCCGGACTACAGACCGGACTGGGCTGGATTCCCGTGCCGGTCTTCATCGCGCTGGTGGCCGTACTCGCTCTGGCGGCCATGGGATGGAAACGTCCGGGCGGCTGGTCTCTGGCGATCTTCAGCATCCTCGGGCTGGGTCTCGTCTGGAATCTCGGCTATTGGGACGATCTCATCAAGACCCTGGCCCTGGTGCTGGCCGCCGAAGTGTTGGTCATCCTCATCGGCGTGCCTACCGGCATCCTGAGCGCCAAGAGCCGCCTGCTGGAAAAGGTGCTGCGCCCGATTCTGGACATCATGCAAACCATGCCGGCCTTCGTGTATCTGGTACCGGCCGTGATCTTCTTCGGCCTGGGTCTGGTGCCCGGGGTGATCTCCACCACGATCTTCGCCCTGCCCCCCCTTATCCGCCTCACCACGCTGGGAATCCGGCAGGTTCCGCACGAACTGGTTGAAGCCACCCAATCGTTCGGTGCCACCTGGTGGCAACTGCTCACCAAAGTGCAAATTCCCTCGGCCCTGCCGTCCATCATGGCGGGGGTCAATCAAAGCATCATGCTCGGTCTTTCGATGGTGGTCATCTCCGCGATGATCGGTGCCGGCGGCCTGGGCAATGTGGTGCTCGAAGGCATCACGCAACTCGACGTCGGCAAAGGTTTTGTCGGCGGCCTGTGCGTGGTGATTCTGGCGATCATCCTCGATCGCCTGACCCAGTCGCTGGGTCGTCTCAACAAGGAGAAACACTAATGCAACGACGTCAATTCCTCTCCCTCGGCGCAGTCGCCGCCGCCGCAGCCGTGACGGGCATGCCCGCCTTCGCTGCTGACAAGGCCCCGATCCGCATGACCTATGTGGCCTCCTGGCCGAGCAGCAACATCACCACGCATATCGCGGCGCGCATCATCCAGGAAAAACTCGGCTATCCCGCCCACCTGACCTCCACCGATGCCGGACCGATGTGGGCCTCCGTCGCATCGGGTCGCGCCGACGCCATGCTGACCGCCTGGCTTCCCACCACGCACCAGGTGTATTGGGACAAATACAAAAAGGATGTGATCGATCTCGGCGCTGTCACCGAAGGCACCTGGCTGGGGCTGGCCGTGCCGACCTATGTTCCGGTCAGCACCATCGCCGAACTCGAAGCGCACCATGCGCAGTTCAAGAACCGCATCACCGGCATCGAAGCGGGCGCGGGCATCATGATCAACACGCAAAAAGCCATCAAGGCCTATGACCTGAAGGACATGGAACTGCTGACCAGTTCGACCGCCGCCATGCAGGCCCAGCTCAAGCGGGCAGTCGAGAGAAAAGACTGGATCGTCGTCACCGCCTGGAAGCCTTTGGGCATCTGGGCGCAATTCCCGCTCAAAACCCTGGAAGATCCGAAACACATTTACGGCGTGAGCGGACATATCGACGCCATCATCAATCCGCAGCTGGAAAAAAGCGCCCCGCGCGTGGTGCAGTTCCTGCGTGATTACAAACTGCCGCTGGACGACATTCAAGCCATGATGGTCGAGCTCAACGGCGGAAAAACCATGCCGGAAGTCACCTCTGCATGGGTCACTGCGCACCAAGCAGAAATCGACGCCTGGACCAAAGCCTGATCGTGACGCACGGTTCTTAAGGAAACGCTGGGCCCTCCCAAGCGTCCTTGCAGCACCTCGGGCGGGCAGGTGTTACCCGGCCCCCTGAGGCGCTTTTCACAATCGGTTCCAATACAAATCGCCGCCACATCGCGGCGATTTTTTTACATCCCCACTTCAGCCCATGCCCTTTCAGCCACCCTCTACAAGCGCACAAACCGTCTGGCTGCTCGATCTCGACAACACCCTGCACGACGCCTCCTGGCGCGTGTTCCCGCTGATGAATGCGCAGATGACCGCGTTCATCGAGCGCCATCTGGGCGTGGCGCGCGAGGAAGCCAACCGCATTCGCGCGCACTTCTGGCAGCGCTACGGTGCCACCCTGCTGGGCCTGATGCACGAGCATGGCGTGGACGCCGCACAGTTTCTGCGCGAAACCCACGACTTCCCGCATCTGCCGCGCATGCTGCGCTGCGACGGCAGCGAACGCGCCGCGCTGGCCCGCCTGCCGGGGCGCAAGCTGGTGCTCACCAACGCCCCGCGCGACTATGCTCGGCGCGTGCTGAAGGCGCTCAAACTCTGGCCGCTGATCGATGGCCTGCTGGCCGTCGAAGACATGTGGATGTTCCACAATCTGCGTCCCAAGCCGGACGCGCGCATGTTGCGCCATGTGCTGGCGCGCCACGGCCTGCGACCCGCGCAATGCGTGTTGGTGGAAGACACGCCGGGACATTTGCAGCAGGCGCGGCGCATCGGCCTGCGCGGCGCTTGGATGGTGCGCTACGCCCGGCGTGCGCAGAAAAAACGGCG
>JAFGXB010000200.1 GCA_016936875.1 Burkholderiaceae bacterium
AGGTGCGGAGCCAGCACCGGGCCATACTGTAAAGCACGCCGCACAAAATCGACCGCGCCCGGGACACACCCGAGCCCCTGTCCAAATTCAAGCCGCCGAGGCCTGCGCCGCGCGCATTTGCGACGTAAAGCGGTAGCCCGCCCCGCGCACCGTTTCCACCATGTCGGCGCAATGCACCGGCGACAAGGCCTCGCGCAGACGCTTGATGTGCACATCGACCGTGCGTTCTTCGATGAACACATGATCGCCCCAGACCTTGTCGAGCAGTGCGCCGCGGCTATGCACGCGCTCGGGATGGGCCATCAGGTAGTGCAGCAACTTGAACTCGGTTGGGCCCAGGCGGATTTCCAGCGGATCGGCACCTGTCTGCTTGAACAGCGCCCGGCGGCTGGAGGGATCGACAGACAGGCCGCCAACCTCCACCTGCTCGTCGGTGAGCTGGGGCGCACGGCGGCGCAGCACGGCGCGGATGCGGGCCAACAACTCCTTGGGCGAAAAGGGCTTGGTGATGTAGTCGTCCGCCCCGGCATCCAGCCCCTGCACCTTGTCGCCCTCTTCGCTGCGCGCGGTGAGCAAAATGATGGGGATGGCCTTGGTGCGGGCATCGGCACGCAAGGCCCGCGCCAGCGCCACTCCCGACATGCCCGGCAGCATCCAGTCGATCAGCAGAACATCGGGCAGCACATCGCGGATGACGCGCAGCGCCTCTTCGGCGCTGCCAGCCCGAATCGGGCAATGCCCTGCGTGCTGGAGATTCATCGCCAGCAGTTCGGCAATGGCGGGTTCATCTTCAACGATCAGGATGTTGCTGGACAGGCTCATGGTGCGGGTGCTCTGGAGAACTGGGGCGGTGGATCAACGCAAACTCAACGCAAAGGCAGCGCAAAGTCAAAGCGAGCCGGCGACTTCCCGGAAGGCTTCCTTGTTGTGGCGCACGTCCGTGCCGCGCACGATGTAGATGACGAACTCGGCAATGCTTTTGGCATGGTCGCCAATGCGCTCGATGGCCTTGGCCACGAACATCAGGTCGAGCATGGCGGAAATGGCGCGCGGGTCTTCCATCACATAGGTGATGACCTTGCGGGTGAAGCCGTCGAATTCATCGTCAATCTTGCTGTCGGATTCGACGATTTCAACCGCCGCCTTTTCGTCCAGGCGCGCGAAGCAATCGAGTGAACGGCGCAACTGGTCGATGGCCAGATCGGCCGCGTGCTGCAGATCGCTGATGCCCATGGAAACCGAGGTGCCCGACTCGACGATGTCGCGCGCCATGCGCGCAATGCGCGCCGCTTCGTCGCCCGCGCGTTCCAGGTTGGTGATGGTCTTGGAAATGGCCACCAGCAGACGCAGATCGCGCGCCGTGGGCTGGCGCTTGGCGATGATCTGGGTGATGTCGGCGTCAATGTCGACTTCCATCTGGTTCACGCGCTTTTCCACTTGCAGCACGTTGCGCGCGGCATCGATGTCGAGATGGCGCAAGGCGTAGATGGCCTGCGCCAGTTGCGACTCGACCTGCCCGCCCATTTCCAGCACGCGGGTGGAGACCGTGTTGATCTCGGTGTCAAACTGGGTTGAAAGATGCGGCTTGTCCATGATGTGCTTTCCGATCAGCCAAAGCGGCCGGTGATGTAGTCCTCGGTTTCCTGCTTTTTCGGCTTGAGGAAAATTTGATTGGTCTCGCCGAACTCGATGAGTTCGCCCAGATACATATACGCGGTGAAGTCGGACACACGCGCGGCCTGCTGCATATTGTGAGTCACGATGGCCACGGTGTAATCGCGCTTGAGCTCGATCACCAGTTCCTCCACCTTGGCCGTGGAGATGGGATCGAGCGCGGAGGTGGGTTCGTCGAGCAGCAGCACTTCCGGCTTGATCGCCACGCCGCGCGCAATGCACAGGCGCTGCTGCTGGCCACCAGACAGGCTCATGCCGCTTTGCTGCAGTTTGTCCTTCACTTCACCCCACAGCGCGGTCTTGGTCAGCGCCCATTCCACGCGGTCATCGAGTTCCGCCTTGGGCAGTTTTTCATACAGCTTGATGCCGAAAGCGATGTTGTCATAAATGGACATCGGGAAAGGCGTGGGCTTCTGGAACACCATGCCGATTTTGGCGCGCACCAGCGACACATCTTCTTTGGAGGTCAGAATGTTCTGTCCATCCAGCAAGATCTCGCCTTCCGCGCGCTGTTCGGGATACAACTCGAACATGCGGTTGAAGATCCGCAGCAGGGTGGATTTGCCGCAACCCGATGGGCCGATGAAAGCCGTCACCTTGTTCTTGGCAATTTCCATATTGACGTTCTTGATCGCCTTGTACTTTCCGTAATAGAAGTCAAGGTTCTTGACCGTCATGCAGGCCGGGTTCTGAAGAGATTCAGCGACAGCGTTCATGTGGGGCTTTCAATGTTTTTGACGAATCAGAATGCGCGCGGTAACGTTGATGATGAGCACCCCGAAGGTGATGATCAAGACACCGGCCCAGGCCAGGTCCTGCCAGTTGCTGTAGGGGCTCATGGCGTAGTTGTAGATGGTCACCGGCAGATTGGCCATCGGCTGCGACAGACCCGTCGTGAAGAACTGGTTGTTGAGCGCGGTGAACAGCAGCGGCGCGGTTTCCCCAGCAATCCGCGCCACCGCCAGCATGATGCCGGTGAGCACGCCTGCGCGCGCCGCGCGCAGGATGACGCTGGAAATCACTTTCCACTTGGGCGTTCCCAGCGCATAAGCGGCTTCCCGCAACGAACCGGGCACCAGCCGCAGCATGTCTTCAGTGGTACGGACCACGACGGGCACCACCAGCAGCGCCAGCGCAATCGACCCTGCCCAGCCGGAAAAAGTTTTGGTGTTGGCCACCACCAGGGCGTAAACGAACAGGCCGATGATGATGGACGGCGCCGCCAGCAGAATGTCATTGATGAAGCGGGTGACCTTTGCCAGCCAGCCGTTGCTGCCATATTCCGAGAGGTAAACCCCGGCCATGATGCCCAGCGGCGTGCCTAGCGCCGTGCCCACAACCGTCATGGCCACAGAGCCGTAAATGGCATTGAGCAAGCCGCCCTCGGTCATGGGGGGCGGCGTCATTTGGGTGAACGTCGCCAGGCTCAAGCCCTTGATGCCCAGTTGCAGCACCGAAAACAAAATCCAGATCAGCCAGATCATGCCGAAGGCCATCGCCGTCAGCGACAGGGTCAGCACGACGATATTCGTCGTCTTGCGCCGTGAGAAATAGCGCTGACGGAAGTCGAGTTTTTGCGACTGATGCAATGCCGTGGTGCTCATGTGCGGGTTCCTTCGCCTTTGGCCAGCTGCGCCAGGAGCATCTTGGAGAATGCCAGCACAACGAACGTGATGAAAAACAGCACCAGCCCGAGATAGAACAAGGCTGACATGTGCATGGGGCCCGCTTCCGCGAACTCGTTGGCCAGAACCGAGGTGATGGTGTTGGCCGGCGCAAACAGCGACGAACTGAACGCACTGGTATTGCCAACGATGAAAGTCACCGCCATGGTCTCGCCCAGGGCGCGCCCGAGTCCGAGCATGATGCCGCCGATGACCCCTGCCTTGGTGTAAGGCAGCACCACATTGCGCACGACTTCCCATGTGGTGCAGCCAATGCCGTAGGCCGACTCCTTGAGCATGGGCGGCGTGATCTCGAACACGTCCTTCATCACCGATGCGATGAAGGGAATGATCATGATGGCCAGAATCACCCCGGCTGACAGCAGGCCGATGCCCACCGGCGCGCCCTGGAACAGGAAGCCGATGCCGGGAATATTGCCGAACAGGTTCTGCAGCGGCGTCTGCACATATTGCGCAAGAAGCGGCGCAAAAACCAGCAGCCCCCACATGCCATAGACGATGGAGGGAATCGCCGCGAGCAGTTCAATGGCGGTGGCCAGCGGGCGGCGCAGCCAGATGGGGGAGAGTTCAGTGAGGAACAGGGCGATGCCGAAACTCACGGGCACCGCGATCAGCAGGGCGATGATCGACGTGATCAGCGTGCCGTAAATCATGGAAAAACCGCCGTACTGATCGTCCGTCGGATTCCAGGTGGAACTGGTGAAAAAGCCGAATCCAGTGGCCTTGATGGCCGGCCAAGCGCCGATGAACAGCGAAATGATGATGCCAGCCAGCGTGGCCAGGGTGATGATGGCGGCCATGCGCGCCATACCGGAAAACAGCAGGTCGCCCATCGGGCTGTGCTTGCGCTTCTGCCCGGCGCCGGGGTCGCCGATGGCGACTTTGGAGTTTGCGTTCATGGGGGTTGTGGGATAGCTCGCAGCCATGACTGTAAATCCTTCAATCAAACTGGCCCGGGCAGAACGCGCCGCCCGGAGCAGTTGCTTTTCGCAATCACATTGCGCAATGGCATCCCGCCATGACGGAAGGCTTGACCGCCCGTCATGGCGAGGGATTGACTGCAAACTGTCAAATTACTTCCAGACAGCCTGACCAGAAGCAGACTTCACCGAGCCCCACTCCTTGTAAATCGCTTCTTTCACTGCCGGCGGCATGGGGATGTAGTCCAGGCTCTCGGCGGACTTGTCGCCATCCTTATAGGCCCACTGGAAGAACTTGAACACGTCGGCGGTCTTCTCCGGCTTGTCGGCGGTCTTGTGCACCAGGATGTAGGTGGCGTTGGTGATCGGCCAGGAGGCATCTCCCGGCTGGTCGGTCAGCACCTGATAGAAGGTCTTGGACCAGTCGGCGCCAGCGGCAGCGGCCTTGAACGCATCGATCGAGGGCTTGACGACCTTGCCTGCCTTGTTCACCAGATCGACCACTGCGAGCTTGGCGTTCTGCTTGGCGTAGGCGTACTCCACATAGCCGATGGAGTTGGGCAGTTGGGTGACAAAACCGGCCACGCCAGGATTGCCCTTGCCGCCGGTGCCCACAGGCCAGTTGACCGTGGTGCCGAACTTGTACTTCTCAGCCCACTCGGGGTTGGTCTTGGAGAGGTAGTTGGAGAAAATGAAGGTGGTGCCCGACGCATCGGCGCGGCGCACAACGGCGATCTGCGCATCCGGCAGTTTCACGCCGGGGTTCAACTTGGCGATGGCCGGGTCGTTCCACTTGGTGATCTTGCCCATATAGATGTCGGCCAGCAGCGCGCCGGTGAGCTTCATCTCGTTGGACTTCAGGCCAGCGATGTTCACCACAGGCACCACGCCACCCATCACGGTGGGGAACTGGATCAGGCCGTCCTTGGCCAGAACCTCGTCGGTCAGCGGCATATCGGACGCGCCGAAATCAACCGTCTTGGCATTGATCTGCTTGATCCCGGCGCCGGAACCCACGCCCTGGTAGTTCACCTTGCCCATGCCGGCCTTGTTGAACTCATACGCCCATTTTTCATACACGGGCTGCGGAAATGTGGCCCCCGCACCGGAGATTTCCAGGGCGTTTGCGCTGTAAGTAGCAGCCAGAAGGGCCGAAGCCAGCAGGCTTTTGACGATGATTTTCATTGAATGAGCTCCCTGAGTTGATCCGAAGTTGAATCGGAATCTGTCCAAAACAACACGCCTTTTAGGCGGCTGTCGACACTCTAAGTCACGAATATGACACTTTCGTGTCATTCACAGATCAAGGAGTTTCTCGTCACAAATCCCCTCGCATTCAGGCGGTGCGCCGCGGCATCAGAAATGCCCGCGCGACCAGATTGATCAACAGCACCATGCCCACCACCAGAAACGCTGCGGCATAGGCCAGGGCATGCGCCGAGGCGAACGGCTGATTGATGAAACTCCAGATCACATAGGTCAGATAACCAATGGGCGACTGTGTGAGATGGCCGCTCCACAGATAGTTCGACCATCCGGCGGTATAGATCAGCGGCGCGGTTTCTCCAACCGAGATCGCCAGCGCAAACAGCACCCCGGTGATCACTCCAGACCGTGCGGAAAGCAGCAGCACGCGCAGCACCACCTGATGCTCTTTACAGCCCAGCGCATAGGCTGCCTCGCGCAGGCTGGTGGGGTTTTGGCGCATGGCCAGCTCGGTGAAACGCGCGATGTAGGGCATGACCATGATGGCCAGTGTGATGGCGCCAGCCAGGGCCGAAAACTGCCAGCCCATGCCCACCACCAGCG
>JAFGXB010000025.1 GCA_016936875.1 Burkholderiaceae bacterium
GACTGACGACATCCGCAACCGCCCGGAGATCCGCCGCGTTTACCTCATCGAGCAAGACTATTCCTTTGGCCATCAGGTGGCCAAGTACGCCCGCGCGATGTTGGCCCTCAAGCGCCCCGACATCCAGATTGTCGGGGAAGACTTCGTCGCCCTCGGACAGGTGAAGGACTTTTCGCCCTATATCGCCAAGGTGCAGGCCGCCAAGGCTGATTGCATCATCACCGCCAATTGGGGGCCAGACCTCACCCTGCTCATCAAGGCCGCGCAACAAGGCGGACTGAAGGCCGATCTCTATACCTTTTACGCCAGCAGCCTGGGCGCGCCCAGCGAAATCGGCCCGCACGACGCGGGCCGCGTGAAGCTGGTTTATTACAGCGAACCCAATCTGCCCGGCACCCTGCAAAGCCTGCAAAAAGGCTTCCGCGACAAGTACAAGCAAGATTTCTCCGTGCCCGTCACCTACACCGGCCTGCTGCTGCTCACCGCCGCCATGACCAAGGCGCACAGCACCGATCCGCTCAAGGTCGCCAGCGCCATGGAGGGGCTGAAATTCCACACCTTCAACGGCGAGGTGACGATGCGCGCCGCCGACCACCAGTTGCTCCAGCCCATCTATGTGAGCACCTGGCAGCCGGTGTCTGCCGCCAATCCATACAACGTCGAGCAGACCGGCTACACCTTCGCCCTCAATCACACCTACCGGCCCGAGCAAACCACCCTGCCCGCCGAGTGCACCATGCAGCGCCCGCTGACCACCGAGATTTATCCCATCAAGCCACCCAAAATCAGGGCGAGCGCGGTCGGCGGGGCGCAATAAACGCCCGTCCGTATTGACTTCTGTCTGAACCGGCAAGCCGCACATGGAGGCTCTGCTGCTGTCCGCCCTCAACGGCCTGAGTTACAGCCTGCTGCTGTTCCTGTTGGCCAGCGGGTTGACACTGATTTTCTCTTTGCTTGGCGTGCTCAACTTCGCGCAGGGCAGTTTCTACATGCTCGGCGCTTATCTGGCCTGGCAGAGCGGACAGTGGCTGGGATTCTGGGGTGGGCTGCTGCTGGCGCCAATTGGCGTGGCCTTGGTTGCGACGCTGTTTGAAACCGGCGTCCTGCGGCGCGTGCGCGCGCGTGCGCAAGGCCATCTGCCGGAATTGCTCGCCACGTTTGCTTTTGGCCTGGTGCTGGTTGAAGCAACACGGCTGCTGTGGGGCAGCGCCTCCGTGCCCTACGCCATTCCGGCCGCCTTGCAAGGCAGTCTGTTTCGCCTGGCCGGAATGGAGTTTTCGATCTACCGCGGCTTTGTCATGGCGGTGGCGCTGGCGGCGCTCGGCCTGGCGTGGATGGTGCTCTGGCGCACGCGCGCCGGTTTGGTCGTGCAGGCTGCGCTGACTCATGCCCCCATGACGTCGGCGCTGGGCCACAACGTCCCAGCGGTGCAGACCCTGGTGTTCGCCGCAGGCGGGGCGCTGGCCGGACTGGCGGGCGCGGTGGGCGGACCACTGCTGATTACCGAGCCGGGCATGGCCGCGCAGATGGGTGCGCTGCTGTTTGCCGTCATCATCATCGGCGGACTGGGATCGCTGCGCGGGGCCTTGCTGGGCGCGCTGCTCGTTGGGGAGCTGCAAACGCTGGCTGTGGCCGTCAATGGCTCGCTGGCCGACGCCTTGCAGTGGCTGGGCTGGGCAACCCCCGCAGCCTGGCCCGCCAGCAACGGCATTCTGCCCAGCCTGCTGCACCTCGATCTGTCGCGCGCCGCGCCACTGATGCCTTATGCGCTGCTGGTCGTGGTGCTGGCGCTGCGCCCGCAGGGATTGACACGCGCCCTGAGCCGGGACGAAACGGTATGAGCGCCCCCGGGGTCGGCGCACCGACCCGCCCCACAAGGGGGGCAAGCAAACTTGGGGCGACCCTGTTCGCTGTGGCCGTCGCGCTGCCGCTGGCCTTGCCCATCGGCAGCGCGAGCTTGAGTCTGTTGTCGCAAATGGCCAGCGCCTGGCTGCTGCTGCTGTCTCTCGGTTTGCTGGTCTCGCGCGTGGGCTTGCTGAGCTTCGGACAGGCCATGTTCTATGGAATGGCCGCGTATGCCGCAGCGCATGCGATGAACGCAATTGCCGCGCATGGCTGGCCGCTGCCGTTTGCCCTGGTGCCCTTGTATGGCGGCCTGTTCGCCGTGCTGGTGGCGTTGGTGACCGGGCCAATCAGCGTGCGGCGCGGTGGCTTGAGTTTTGCCATGATCACCCTGGGGCTGGGCGTGCTTTTGGCCTTGCTTGCCCCCATGCTGCAGGGGTTTTTCGGCGGCGAGGGCGGCGTGTCCACCGACCGCACTGCCGGGCCGGTGTGGCTGGGCCTGAAGCTGCTGTCACAGCGGCAGGTGTACGGCGTCAGCGCGGCGTATGTGCTGCTGGGTGCCTGGCTGCTGCACTGGCTGGATGGCACACGGCTGAATCTGCTGGCGCGCGCGGTGCGCGACAACCCTTTGCGCGCCGCCGTGAGCGGCACCGCGCCGCGCCGGGTCCGGCTGCAAGTCCTGCTCGTCAGCGCGTTTCTGGCGGGTCTTGCGGGGGCGCTGCAGACCTTGCATGTCGAGCAGGTGAGCGCCGGGGCGTTGAGCCTGCAGCAATCGAGCATGGCCCTGCTGTTCAGTCTTGCCGCGGGCAGCGGCACGGTCTGGGGAGCGCTGCTGGGCGCGGGGCTGATGGTGGGCAGCGAGGTCATGCTGGCTGCTGCGTCGCGGGCGTGGATGCTGTATGTCGGGCTGGGTTTTCTCTGCATTGTGATCTGGGCGCCGCACGGGCTGAGCACAATGCTGGGCGACGTGGCAAGCCGTCTGCGCGCCGCGCGTCGCCCCGATCTGCTCTGGGGGCTGGCCGCACTGCTGCTGTGCGCGGCCTTGTCCCTCGTCGGCCTGAGCAGCCTGATTGAACTGCTGTATGCCGTGCGCCAACAATTGCAGGACGGCAGCGTGGTGCGGCTGTACGGCCTGAGCCTGCCGTCGCACAGCGCAGAGGTCTGGGTGGGAGCCGCGTTGCTGGCGGCCACCGGCCTCGGGCTGAGCGCCTTGGTGGGGCGCGTCTTTGTGCTGCAGTTGCGCTGCAGTCGCGCGCCTGCGGAGCGCGGTCATGCCTAGCGAAAAAACGGCCGCCAACGTGCCTTTGCTGGCACTGCGCGGCGTGCATTGCGTGCTCGGCGGCCAGTCCATCCTCACCGATCTGAACCTGCAGGTGCAGCAAGGCGAACGCGTCGCCGTCATCGGCCCCAATGGTGCGGGCAAAACCACGCTGTTTCAGGTGATCAACGGCTTGCGCCCTTTGCGCGCTGGCAGTGTGTGGCTGAATGGACGGCGCACCGACCGACTGAGCCCGCCGCGAATTGCCCGCGCCGGGGTGGGGCGCAGCTTTCAGGCACCGCAGGTCTTTGGACACTTGAGCGTGGCCGACAACCTGCGCTGCGCCCTGTTGGCGCACGGCGGCGGCAACAGGCTGCGGCGGCTGGCACGCGACACGGCACTGGAACAAGACACCGCCTACTGGCTGCGCGCCCTGCAACTGGAAACACTGGCGCAGGTGAGCGCACAGCACCTCGACTACGCCAGCCTGCGTGCGCTTGAACTGGGGCTGGCGCTGTCGGGCAAGGCCCCGATGCTGTTGCTCGATGAACCGACGGCGGGGATGAGCCGGGCGCAGGCAGGACAGATGCTGGAGCTGATAGAGCAGGTCTGCAGCGACCGTACCCTGCTGCTGATCGAACACGATCTGGACGCGGTCTTCCGGCTGGCCAGCCGCGTCATCGTGCTGCACCAGGGCCGTGTGCTGGCCGAC
>JAFGXB010000201.1 GCA_016936875.1 Burkholderiaceae bacterium
GAGCTTGCAGGTCACGCAGCAAGCCTGGCTGACCGGCGCGCAGCGTGATGAACAAGAGGATGCACAGGGCGCCCCAGGCACACTGTTGTGTGAAGCCACGGTGCGTGTGGGCTGTGTGCAGGCGGCAAGTCTGCGACCGGCGCGCATTCCTGCCGAGATGCGCGCGCGCATCACCCGCTGGGCTGCGGGCTCTCAAGGAAACGCAGGGCCGCCCCAAGTGTCCTTGCCCCCCACACGGGGGGGCGGGTCGGCGAGCCGACCCTGGGGGCGCTCAGAGGTCAATTGACATGCGCTCCTGCCGCAGGGTGTAGTCGCGGCGAACCTCGGTGAACCTTTTTCCAGCGCACTTGTCCTCTGTCTGGCGCGCCTAGCCGTTCAGCATTTGTTGTAATGCAGGCTGTTTTGTCGTTGCCTTCCCACTTCCCCACTCCAATCGCCTACTCCCTATGGATCAAAACTTCTCCATCGTGTCCATGGTGCTCGGCGCCAGCATCGTGGTGCAGCTCGTGCTCGCCCTCCTGCTCTCTGTCTCGCTGGCGAGCTGGACGGTCATCTTCCGCAAGTATTTCGCCATCAAGTCGGCCAAGGTGAAATCCGAAGACTTCGAGCAGGAATTCTGGTCGGGCACCGGGCTGAACGATCTGTACCAGTCGGCGCTGAGCAATGGCCGTCATGGCAGCCCGCTGCAGCGCATTTTCGCTTCGGGCATGCGCGAATACCTCAAGCTGCGCGAACGCCATGTGCTCGACGGCTCCACGCTGGTGGACGGCGCCCGCCGCGCCATGCGCGCGGCCTTCCAGCGCGAAATGGACGCGCTCGAAGCCAACCTGTCCTTTCTCGCCTCGGTCGGTTCGGTCTCACCCTATGTCGGCCTGTTCGGCACGGTGTGGGGCATCATGCACGCCTTCGTCGGCCTGTCCAATCTGCAGCAGGTCACACTGGCCACCGTGGCGCCGGGCATTGCCGAGGCGCTGGTGGCCACTGCAATCGGCCTGTTCGCCGCCATTCCCGCAGTGATCGCCTACAACTTTTTCGCCCGCGACATCGACCGTCTGGCCAACCGCTACGAGTCGTTCACGGAAGAGTTCTCCAACATCCTGCAGCGCCAGAGCGCGCCCGCGCCCACCGCGGCACAGGTCGCCGCAAGCACGGCTGGACGTGCCGGGCCGGTCACGGGTTTCGGTGGGGCGCGCTGATGTCGCAAATGCCACAAATGCTCATGCTCCTGCGCGCACCCGGTTCGCCGTTCTGCGCGCTGCACTGCGCTGTTCCAACACCACGGAAATCCTGACATGCCATCCATCCAATCAGGCAGTCGCGGGCGTCATTCGCGTCGGGCCTTGGCCGACATCAACGTGGTGCCCTATATCGACGTGATGCTGGTGCTGCTGATCATTTTCATGGTCACCGCGCCGCTCATCACGCCCACCATGGTCAAACTGCCCACGGTCGGCAATGCGCCGCAGGCACCCAGCGTGCTGGTGCAGGTCACCATCCAGAAGGATGACACACTGGAGGTCTCGCTGCGCGACCCCAAGAGCAAATCCGGGAATGCCGCGCCGCAACCCGCCACCCTCAAGGAATTGCCCCAGACCGTGCAACAGCTTGCCGCGCAAGCCGGCCTGAGCGTGGACGCCATGCCCGTGCTCATCGCCGCTGACAAGGATGTGAAGTACGACGCGGTGATGCGCGCGCTCAACATCCTCAAACAACATGGCGTGGAGCGCGTCGGCCTCGCCGTGCAATCCCACCCCTGAGAGCTTGTGAACATTTCAGCCATGCCCGCCTTGCACCCCAAAACGCCACCGCTCTTCGTTGCAAATGCTCGCCATAGCTCGGGCTATGGCTGTGCTTTGCGCCTCGATCGGGTGCGTTCTGACGCGCTTTTCGGACACGGCCGAAAAATTCACAAGCTCTGATCCCTGAAACACCCGGCATGAGTACGGCACGCTTCCCCTCTGGCGACCCCAACGCGCTGCGTCCTCCACACGAGCGTGGCACCATCCGCGCCTTCGGTCTGGCGGCGCTGTTCCACGTCTTGCTCATCGCGCTCATTGCGTTTGGCGTGCACTGGAAGAGCCATCCGCCCGAAGCGGTGGAAGCCGAGTTGTGGTCTCCCACGGTGCAGCGCGCCGCGCCACGGCCCACGGCGCCGATGGAGCACAAAGAGCCCCAGCCACAACCGCAACCTGCCCCGCCGCCACCACCTCCCCAACCGGTTGCGCAGCCTCGGCCACAGCCGCAGGTGCAACAAGCCGACATCGTGCTCAAACAGCAGCGCGAAGCCGCTTTGAAAAAACAGCAGCAAGAGCAGCAGGCAGAGCTTGAAAAACGGCTGCGGGACGAGAAGAAAAAACTCGCCGAAGAAAAGCAGCGCCTGGCCGAACAAAAGGCTGAACAACAACAGCGCCAGCAGGCACAGAAGCTCGCCGAACAGCAGCGCGAAAAGGCAGAACAGCTTCGGCAGGAAAAACTGGCGCAGCAAAAAAGGCTGGAAGCGCAACAGCAACTGGCGGAGCAAAAAAAGAAACAGCGTGAACAGCAGCAGGCGCAGCTCGCGGCGTCTTCGCGCGATGACTATATGAAGCAGCTCATGCAGCAGGCGGGCACGGGCGCGGCCAACAGCACGGGCACTGCGGCGCGCACGTCGGGGCCGTCTGGCACCTATGCCGCGCGCATTGCCAGTCTGGTGAAGCAGAACGTGATCTTCCCGGAAATCAACCAGATCAGCGGAGACCCGAAGGTGATCATCACCGTGCGCCTGGACCCGAATTCCGGCGAAGTGCTCAGCAGCACCATCAAGACCTCCAGCGGCGTATCGAGCTGGGACCAGGCGGTACTGCGCGCCATCCAGCGCGTGGGCCACTTTCCGCCGGACGAATACGGCAAGTGGTACACGCCGATGGAAATCAAAGCCGGGCCGCACGACCCGGGTTAACGTTGCTCGCTCAATGAGCCGCACCGCAGATGAATCAAGGAGGAGTGCAATGACGTTGTTCGCCGTACTTTTCACCGACCGGCCCGGCCACAGCGAACTTCGGGCTACGCATCTTCAAGCCCACATCGACTGGGTCGACGCGCACAAGGATCAGGTTTTGGTCGCCGGTTCGCTGCGCCATGAACCGGGCGACGTGCCGAAAGGCGGCCTTTGGATCGTCGAGTCCGAGTCGAAGGACGCGGTGTTCGCGCTGATACAGTCCGACCCGTTCACCACCTGCGGTTTGCGCCAAGGTGTCGAGGTGTTCCACTGGAACAAAGCGCTCCAGCATCACAAGGCCCTGGTGTGAGTCACTGCAGAGCATGCCGTCACATCGGCCAGACGACCGGCCACTGAGGATGAACAATC
>JAFGXB010000202.1 GCA_016936875.1 Burkholderiaceae bacterium
ACGCACATGCAGCAGCGGCACCTGCACGAAGGTGGCGTAAAGCAGCGCCGCCAGCACCGGCCACAGCAGCGCCTCGAAGCGCGGCCCGATGCCGGGGGCGACACTGCCCAGCAGCAACCCGCCCGCGATGGCGGCGAGGTAGATCCAGACCTGGTGGCGCTCCAGACTCAGGCGATCCATCAGGCGCGCACCCTCAGCAGGGCGAGCGTGCCCGCCAGCATGAAACCGGCGGCCAGCGCAAACGCCAGCACTGGCGAGACCGCCGTCCATACCACGCCGACCGTGGCGCTGGAGAGGAACTTGGCCGCGCCGTTGACCGTGCCCAGCGCACCGATGCTCAGCGTCATGGTCTCGGCCTGCACCATCTCGGCGGTGACGGTGGATTCCAGCGCCTCCTGCACAGCCACATACAGACCGGCGATGAGGAAGATGCCGGCAAGCAACGGCACGCTGTCGATGTCCGACCAGAAGGCCAACGCGGTCAGCGCCGCCATGGCGCCGCCCAGTGCATAGCCCACCAGCAGCACCGATGAATGGCCGACACGGTCAGCAAGCCAGCCCACGGGCCACGACGCGGCCACCTGGACGACATTGCGCCACACGTACAAGAGCCCTGCCACCTGTGCCGCCTGCACCACGCCCATGCTGGGCGTGAGCAGCGTGGTGGCGGCCAGGATCAAGAGAGCATGGGAGAAATCACCAACCCCGAAAAGACCGACAGCGCCGAGGTAACGTTTGAATCGCGACGGCAGCCCGCGCAAGGAGACGAAGAACTTCAGCGCCGGGTTGGGCGAATGCTGCGGGTCCTGCACCAGGGTGAGAAAAGCCAGCACCGCGAGCACGCCGGGAATGAGCGACAACCACAGCACGAAGCGGAACGGCCCGGCATCGTCGCTCCAGTGCCAGCCCTGCGCCAGCCCCAGCAAGGCCACCCCGAGCAGCGGGCCGAGCACCGCGCCGACGGTGTCCGCCGCGCGATGAAAGCCAAAGGCCCGCCCGCGCGTTTCGGGGCTGACCGCCTGGATCACGATGGCGTCGCGCAGCGGGCCGCGCAGGCCCTTGCCGAACCAGGACACCATGCGCCCGAGCAGGATCAATGGCCAGCCAACCGCCAGCGCGATCAGCGCCTGGCCCAGCGGCGTCAGGCCGTAGCCCAGCAGGACCAGCAGTTTGCGGTGACCGAGTTTGTCGGCGATGTAGCCCGAGACCATCTTGGTGAAAGAGGCCACCGCATCGGCGATGCCCTCGATCAACCCAAGCGCGGCGGCGGGAATGCCGAGCACGGACAGAAAGCCGGGCAGAATCACAGTGGTGGTTTCGTAGCAGAAATCGCCCAGCGCGCTGGTGATCCCGGCGCCGACGACAGTGCGGTTCATCCATCCCTTGGGCTGGACCGAGTCGTCATTCGCGGTGTTTGCTGCTCGATCCTTTGCTGTCATCGCCGTGGTTCATCGCCTCTTTTTTGGGTCATTTTCGCGCATTCTCCACTCTGCGAATCGGGGCAGGTTCCAGTGACCTGTCATCACCAGCCTTACCAAGCCAAATTAGAGAAGCCCGTCAACCCAAGATAATGACGGACCTGAATAACAGCTGCTCCCGGCAGTGAGCGATCAGTGCCGTCCTTTGTCGTGGGCACATGGGCACATGGCGCCCGCGAACAAATCCAGAACATCCTTGGAGCTGGCAGCTGATGTGAAGATCACCTTAGCATCAGAATACGCCGAGCACCACTTAGCACCACCAAGCCGATGAGGGTGCCAATGATCAGATCGGGGTAAGGAGAGGCGGTCAAGGCCACCAACACGCCAGCCGCGATCACGCCTAAATTTGCGATGACATCATTGGCTGAGAAGATATAGCTTGCCGTCATATGCGCGCCCCGGTCGCGCTTGCGCGCGATGAGCACAAGGCACGTCACATTGGCCACGAGAGCAACGAGCCCAATACCCATCATCAGGCTGGATTGCGGCTCGCTACCAAACGCAGCCCTGCGCGCGACTTCCACGAGAGCGCCAAGCGCCAAAGCCAATTGGAGCCAGCCAGCGATGTGGGCAGCCCTGATCTTCAGGTTTGCTCCGCGCCCGACAGCGTAAAGTGCCAAGCCGTACACTGCGGCATCAGCAAACATGTCGAGAGAATCGGCGATCAGGCCAGTCGACTGAGCGACCCATCCTGACAGCATCTCCAGGACAAACATGGCGCCGTTGATGGCCAGCAGTAGCTTGAGTGTCCTGGCTTCAGACGCATCGCCATCTGCGTCCGGGTCGGCCAATGCTTCATTGTCTTGGCGCACTGACTCGATGAGCTGCACGCCCAGATTCAGGCGTGCCAACTTTTCGAAAACTTCCTCAGACGGTCCCGCGTGGATGACCGACAACTCTCGCTTGCTCAGATCGAACGATAGCGCCCCAACGCCGGGCAAGTTCGTCAGCGCCATGCGAATGAGATTTTCCTCCGCTGCACAGTCCATCTTGGGGATTGAGAAGCGCGTAGCGTTGCGACTGGTTGGCGTCGCTTGAGCAGTCTCAACCAATGTCGCGCCAAGGTTGAGCGGCCGGAGCTTCTCGGTGATGCGCTCCGCCTCACCGGTATGCGTAACCTTCAGACGCCGTGCTGCCAAATCAAACTCAAGTGTTGCGACGGCATCGGCCCCCGCCAATGCCATCCGGATCAGATTCTCCTCCGATGGGCAATCCATCTTGGGTATGACAAAAACACTGGAGAAAGTTTTTGAGCGATCCACCGACACGGCATCGTTCGAAATGTTTGAGTTGACCGGATTTGGTGTACAGCTGCTCGAACAGCCACTGTTTTGGCATGTACTCATGAATTCTTTCCTGACGATATTGGAACCAGTCCTGTCAACTCCCTCACCCTCCGGAACGGCCCCAATCGCACCCGACTGAAACCTGCCGTTCTGGTTGCGATGATACCTGCATTCTCTATTCTCCGAATCGGGGCGAGTTCCTCCGCCTGCCGATGCTGAAAATCAACCGCTTGATTCGTCCGCGCGTGACCTGTTGAATCGTAGGAACTTGTATCGCGCCCTTTGCGGACTACCGGTCACTCTCACAGAGCGAGGCCGGAGCGAGGAGAGAGTGAAAACGGGCGTTTTAGGGCGTCCGGGTGCCCAGGCGAAATCCGTAAGAATCCGCACGAACCCGCGCAGATACGCGGGGAGGCAAGAAAAAACCCCAACCGTTCTCGGTTGGGGTTTTGATATTGGTGGAGGGCGCGGCGACCTGGCGCAAAACAGCCTCCACCCTCGTCTTGCCCTATAAGCTACTGATGTAACATCAGAAATAATGCCCGCCGACATCCGGCGGCGGTTCATG
>JAFGXB010000203.1 GCA_016936875.1 Burkholderiaceae bacterium
GCCCCTCAACCGCCCCACGTTACGCACGAGGACCCCATGAGCCCCCCTGTACAAGACCTGTTCAAACTCACCGGACGCTGCGCCCTGATCACCGGAGGCTCGCGCGGGATCGGACTGCAGATGGCGCAGGCGCTGGGGGAGATGGGCGCCAAGCTCGCCCTGGTCGCCCGCAAGGCTGACGAGCTGGAACAGGCGCGCGCGCAACTGCAGGCGCAGGGCGTGGAGGCCACTGTGTTCGTGGTGGATCTGTCAAAGCGCGAGGCCATTGCACCGTTGGTGCAGGCGGTGCAGGCCGCGCTGGGCGGGATCGACATTCTCATCAACAACGCAGGTGCCACCTGGGGCGCTCCGGCGGAAGACTACCCAGATGCGGCCTGGGACAAGGTGATGAACCTGAACGTGGACGCCACCTTCGCACTCAGCCGCGAGGTGGGCAAGCGCTGCATGATTCCGCAGCGCGGCGGCAGCATCATCAACATCGCCTCCATCGCCGGTCTGCGCGGAAATCCCCTGCCTATGCGCACCATCGCTTACAACACCTCAAAGGGCGCGGTCATCAACTTCACCCGCGCGCTGGCCGGTGAGTGGGGGCAATACGGCATTCGGGTCAACGCTCTGTTGCCCGGGTTCTTCCCCTCCAAAATGTCTGCGGGACTGCTGGAGAACATGGGCGAGCAGATTCTGCAAGGCACGCCGCTGGCGCGGCTGGGGGGCGAGCAGGATCTGATGGGCGCGGCGGTGTTCTTCGCCAGCGCCGCATCGCGGCATGTCACCGGCCAATGCCTGGCCGTGGACGGCGGCGCCAGCGCCATTTGAATCGGCTCCGCACATCACCATGCACACTGAACTGGCCGAACGCTCCCTCCTCACTGCCGCAGAGATAGCGCAGCAAGGGCTGAGGGAGAGCGCCACCAAACACGGCCGGTTTGCCGACATCACCAGCGTGGTGCTGGCCGGTGGCGGCAACCGCTGCTGGTGGCAGGCTGGCGTGTGGGAGGTGCTCGCCCCCGAAGGACTCGCGCCGAAGCGGCTGGCTGGGGTCTCGGCTGGCGCCGCGACCGCCTGCATGCTGCTGGCCGACAAGACCCAGGAGAGCCTGGCGTATTACAGCCGCATCACCGCACAGAACCCGCGCAATCTCTACCCGTTACGCTTGCTGCGGGGCGAGCGCGCCTTTCCACATGCGCAGATGTACCGTGACGCGCTGCTCGCACTGCTGGACGCGCAGGCGTTGGCCATGCTGCGCGACAAGCCGCCGATTTTTGTGCAGGTGGCACGGCTGCCACCCTGGCTTGGCGCGCATAGCGGCGTGCTGGCCGGCATCCTGGCCTACCAGTTCGACAAAAAGGTGCGCAAACTGCTGCACCCGCGCGCGGGCCGGGGGCTGGGTTTCCAGCCCGAGGTGTTCTTGGTGCAGGATTGCTCCACGCCCGAGGCGCTGGCCGATCTGATTCTGGCGTCGAGCTGCACCCCGCCGTTCACCCCGGTGATGCGCCTGCACGGACGACCGGTGCTGGACGGCGGCATGGTGGACAACGTACCCGTGGGCGCGCTGCCGGTAGAGGCGCGCGACGGCGTCACCCTGGTGCTGCTCACGCGGCGCTACCCGCGGCCGCTGCCACGGTCGCCGCAACGGCTCTACCTCCAGCCTTCGCGCCGCGTGCCGGTGAGCGGCTGGGACTACACCAACCCACACGGCATTCGTGCCGCCTATGAACTGGGCCGCAGCGATGCCGCCGCACTGCTCGAACGCATCGGCGGCCGCAGTCTGTCCTCTTACCTGGAGAATCCTGATGTCTGATCACAATTTGCAATGTGTCCTCGCCGAACGTCCCGTCGGCTGGGTGGAGCCCAAGCACTTCCGCTTCGAGCGCAAGGCCATTCCCGAACCCGGCGAGGGCGAGGTGCTGGTGCGCAATCACTACCTGTCGCTCGACCCCTACATGCGTGGGCGGATGTCCGACGCCAAGTCCTACGCCGAGCCGGTGGCACTGGGCGCGGTGGTGGTGGGCGGCACCGCCGGCGAGGTGGTCGCCTCGCGCGACCCGGCGTTCCAGCCCGGCGACAAGGTCGTTGGCCAACTCGGCTGGCAGCTCTACGGCGTGACGCCAGCGCGCGGGCTGCAAAAGGTGGACACCACGCATGTGCCGCTTTCGGCTTACCTCGGCCCCGTGGGTATGCCTGGCGTGACCGCCTGGTACGGACTGAACCGCATCTGCGAGCCCAATGCGGGCGAGACCGTGGTGGTCACCGCCGCCTCCGGCGCGGTGGGCAGCGTGGTGGGGCAACTCGCCAAGGCCAAGGGTTGCCGCGTGGTGGGCGTGGCCGGTGGTGCGGAGAAATGCGGCTATGTAGTCGACGAACTGGGTTTCGACGCCTGCGTGGACTACAAGGCCGGCAAGCTCAAGGACGATCTGAAGGCTGCGCTGCCTCACGGGGTCGACGCCCTGTTCGAGAACGTGGGCGGAGAAATTTTCGACGCGCTGCTGGCGCGCACCAACGCCTTTGGGCGCATCGCCCTGTGCGGCATGATCTCCGACTACAACAGCACCGACCCTTATTGCATGAAAAACGTGCGCACCGTGCTGATCAACCGCCTGAAGCTGCAGGGTTTCATCGTGTCCGAGCACATGGACCAATGGCCGCTGGCGTTGCGCGAGCTCGCTGGCATGATGGCCGCGGGCAAACTGCACTACCGCGAGAGCATTGCGCAGGGGTTGGAGAGCGCGCCCGAAGCCTTCATCGGCATGCTCAAGGGGCACAACTTCGGCAAGCAGCTGGTTCAGCTCTGAACCGGGAGACGTCCATGCAAGCCAACACATGCGACATCAACCCGGCACTGGCTTTTGATGTGGCGGCGCTGGCGGATGACCTGAGCACGCATCTGCCAGAGGCAACAGGGCCTTGGCAGGTGGCGCAGTTCAAGGGCGGGCAATCCAACCCGACTTATCTGCTGACCAGCGGGGAAGGGCAGCGCTATGTGCTGCGGCGCAAGCCGCCGGGCAAGCTGCTGCCCTCGGCCCATGCCGTGGACCGCGAATTTCGCGTCATGCAGGCGCTGGGGCACACCGACTTTCCCGTCCCCCGGATGCGCCTGCTGTGCATGGACGAACACGTCATCGGCACGCCGTTCTACGTCATGGACTACGTCGAGGGCCGCATTCTGTGGGACCCGCTGCTGCCGGACATGCAGCCGACGGAGCGCACCGCGATTTTCGCCGCGATGAACCACACCATCGCCGCGCTGCACAGCGTCGACTACGCCGCAATCGGCCTCGCCGATTACGGCAAGCCCGGCCAGTACATCGCCCGGCAGGTGTCCCGCTGGACGCAGCAATACCGCGCCAGCGAAACCGAGCCGATCGCGGCGATGGACAAGCTCATCGACTGGCTGCCCGCGCACATTCCGGCAGGAGAGCAAACCAGCATCGTCCACGGCGACTACCGGATGGACAACGTGGTGTTCCACCCCACCGAGCCGCGCGTGATTGCGGTGCTCGACTGGGAACTGTCCACCCTGGGCCACCCGCTGGCCGACTTTGCCTACCACTGCATGGCGTGGCGGCTGGAGCCCGGGCAGTTCCGCGGTCTGGTGGGCGGCGATCTGTCGGCGCTGGGCATTCCCAGTGAAGCGGACTATGTCGCCAGTTACTGCGCGCGCACCAGACGCCCGCCCATCGCCCCGGACGCCTGGGAGTTCTATATGGCGTTCAACATGTTCCGCCTTGCCGCCATCCTGCAGGGCGTGCTCGCCCGGGCACTGCAGGGCAACGCCTCCAGCGCGCAGGCGCTCGATGCAGGCCGCCGCGCCCGCCCGCTGGCCGAGGCTGCCTGGGCGCAGGTCGAACGCGTTTTCGGCCACTGAAACCACTGAACTGTCACCGCACCCGGTTCCCACAGGAGAAGCAGCATGGAATTCCTCCACAGCGACAAAGTCCGCGAACTGCAAGCGCGCGTGAGCGCCTTCATGGACGCGCACATCTATCCCAACGAGGCGCGCTTCGCGGCTGAAGTCGAGGTCAACCGCAAGGCTGGCAACCCCTGGCAGCCGACGCGGGTGATCGAGGAACTCAAGGCCGCGGCGCGCAAGGCGGGGCTGTGGAACCTGTTCCTGCCCGAGTCTGAACGTGGCGCGGGACTCACCAATCTCGAATACGCGCCGCTGTGCGAAATCATGGGTCGCTCGCACATTGCTCCTGAGGTCTTCAATTGCTCCGCGCCAGACACCGGCAATATGGAAGTGCTCGAACGCTACGGCACAGCGGAGCAAAAAGCGCAGTGGCTGGAGCCCCTGCTGCGCGGCGAAATCCGTTCCGGGTTCGCCATGACCGAACCTGCGGTGGCGTCGAGTGATGCCACCAATATCCAGGCCAGCATCCGCCGCGATGGCGAGCATTACGTCCTCAACGGGCGCAAATGGTGGACCTCCGGGGCGAACGATCCGCGCTGCAAAGTCCTGATCTTCATGGGCAAGACGGACGCCGACAACCCTGATCGCCACCGCCAGCAATCGATGATTCTGGTGCCGATGGATACACCCGGCGTGCAGGTGCTGCGCCATCTGCCGGTGTTCGGCTACGACGATGCGCCGCATGGTCACGCCGAGATCGAATTTACCGACGCGCGCGTTCCCGCAGCCAACATGCTGCTGGGCGAGGGCAGGGGATTCGAGATCGCCCAAGGCCGCCTGGGGCCGGGGCGCATTCACCATTGCATGCGTCTCATCGGCCTGGCGGAACGGGCGCTGGAGTCCATGTGCCAGCGTGCCATCGCCCGCACGGCTTTTGGCCGCCCGGTTGCCGATCAGGGCGTCACGCGCGAGCGCATCGCCAACGCACGCATCCTCATCGACCAGGCCCGGTTGCTGGTATTCAACGCCGCAGACAAGATGGACCGCGAGGGCAACAAGGCCGCGCGCAAGGACATCGCGATGATCAAGGTGGTCGCCCCCAATATGGCTTGCCAGGTGATCGACTGGGCCATGCAGGTGCACGGTGGCGGTGGCGTCAGCGACGACTTTGGCCTGGCTTACGCCTATGCGGGCGCCCGCACCCTGCGCTTTGCCGACGGCCCGGACGAAGTGCACCGCGACCAGATCGCGCGGCTGGAACTGGCGCGTTATCGGCCGCGGCAGTGAGTGCGTTTGGCGCTCAGCCAACGCAAAGTCGCCGCACACGAACCATTCCTGATTCCGGAGACACGCCATGAACACACGCCACCTGCACTTCTGGCCCAAGGCGTTGCCGCGCGACATCGCCATTCCCGACACCAACCTGTTCTATAACGCCGAGGTGTCGGCGACGCGCTATCCCGACAAGCCCTATCTGATCTTCTACGACAAGGCGCTGAGCTTTGGCGAATTCAAGCGGCAGACCGAGGCGATTGCGGGTTTTCTGCAGAAGGACTGCGGAGTGGAGCAGGGCGACCGCGTGCTGCTCGATATGCAGAACAGCCCGCAATTCATCCTCGCTTACTACGGCATCTTGCGCGCCGGAGCGGTGGTGGTGCCGATCAACCCGATGAACCTGACGCAGGAACTCGCGCACTATGTCGAAGACAGCGGCGCGACAGTGGCCTTCGTCGGCCAGGAGCTGTTCGCGCAGATGCGGCCCCTGCTGGGCAAGGGGCTGCGCCAGATCATCGTCGCCGCGTACAGCGACTACATCTCCAGCGCACCCGGCATCACCGTGCCGGCGTTTGCATCGGCGCCACGCGAAGCCCTCACCGAACCCGGGGTGACGCTGTGGATCGACATGCTGGACAGTCGGCGCACTCCCGGCCCGTTGACCGCCGGGCCGGACGACCTGTGCGTCATGCCCTATACCTCAGGCACCACCGGCAAGCCCAAGGGCTGCATGCACACCCACCGCAGCGTGATGAGCACTGCGGTGGGTGGCGTTGAGTGGATGCGCACGCCCAAAGACACTGTGGCGCTCGCGGTGCTGCCGTTTTTCCACGTCACCGGCATGCAGGGCGGGATGAACGGCTCGCTCTACAACGGCAACGCCCTGGTGGTGCTGCCACGCTGGGACCGCGAGGCTGCGGCCGAATATGTACAACGCTACAAGGTGGGCACCTGGCAGGCGATTGCCGCCATGGTGGTGGACTTCCTGATGAACCCGCGCATCACCGAATACGACCTTTCCAGCGTCTGGAATATGAGTGGAGGCGGCGCCCCCATGCCCGAGGCCGTGGCGCAAAAAATGCAGGACTTGTGCGGCATCACCTACATCGAAGGCTATGGCATGACGGAGACCATGGCGCCAACCCATGTGAACCCGCTGCATCGCCCCAAGAAGCAATGCCTGGGCATCCCGATTTTCGATGTGGACGCACGCATCATTGATCCCCAGACTCTGCACGAATTGCCGCAAGGCGAGGTCGGCGAGATCATCGTGCACGGCCCGCAGGTCATGCAGGCCTACTGGAAGCAGCCCCAGGCCACGGAGCAGGCCTTTCTCATACGCGACGGAAAACGCTTCCTGCGCACCGGCGACTTGGGGCGTGTGGACGACGAAGGCTATTTTTTCATGGTCGACCGGCTCAAGCGCATGATCAATGCATCAGGCTACAAAGTCTGGCCAGCCGAGGTGGAGACGCTGATGTACCAGCACCCCGACATCACCGAAGCCTGTGTGGTGGCAGCCAAAGACGCACACCGCGGCGAAACGGTGAAGGCCTATGTGGTACTCAAACCCGCGGCCCGCGGCCGCGTCAACGCTCAAGACATCATCGACTGGGCGCACGCCCACATGGCCGCCTACAAAAGCCCGCGCGTCGTCGAGTTCGTCGACAGTCTGCCCAAATCGGGCACCGGCAAAGTGCAATGGCGTGCGTTGCAGGAGCGTGAGACAACGGTGGACGGGTGAATGCGCAGCAATCGGGTTCTGCCTTGCCGAAAGTGTTGGCGACTATGGAAAAAAAACGCCCTAAGAATTTGATTTCTTAGGGCGTTTTTGATTTCCGCGAACTCCAGCGGATGAATTCTTGGAGCGGGTGAAGGGAATCGAACCCTCGTATGCAGCTTGGGAAGCTGCCGTTCTGCCATTGAACTACACCCGCTATGCAACAAAGCCAGCAATTATAGGCAGGTGCGCTGCGGGCATCGCGGGGCGATGCGGCGACAATTGCGACATGGCACGTTCCTCTCCACCAGCTCCTGTCTGCGTTGCCGCAGCTGTGCCGATGCTGCAAGGGCTGGCGCCTGTCGTGCATCCCGGCTGCCGCCTCTTGGTGCTGGGCAGTTTCCCAGGTGTGGCGTCGCTGCGGGCGCAGCAGTATTACGCGCATCCGCGCAATCAGTTCTGGCCGATTGTGGGCGATTTATTGCAACTCGACTGGATGCGGCTGTCTTACGCACAGCGCATTGAAGCAGTGCGCCTGCGCGGCCTTGGCATCTGGGACGTGTACGCCCATTGCTGCCGCGAAGGCAGTCTGGATCGCGCCATTACCGACGCCCATCCCAACGATCTTCGTGGCCTCGTTGCGCAGTTGCCTGCGCTGCAGCTCATTGCGCACAACGGTGGCGAATCCGCCCGCGCCATGCGCATCACCCGCAGCCTCGGCCCCGAGGTGCGCCGCCTGCCGTCCACCAGCCCGGCCAATGCAAGCTGGAGCCTGGAACGCAAGCGTGCCGCCTGGCGCGAGGTTTTCACCGCAGCAACTCTGATTTGACTATGGCCCGCAAACAAACCTTTCCCGCTCCCACCCTTTCAGAAGAAGACGGCGTGCGCCACCTGCATCTGGGCACGCCCTGGATTCAGGGCAGCATGCGCATCGCCCGCCCCAACGACATTGAGCTGGAGTATGTGCAGCGCATGATGGCGTGGATGCTGTTGCTGCCCGACAAGGTCTGGCGCGGCGGCACGGCGATGCAACTCGGCCTGGGCGCTGCGGCCATCACCAAGTTCATGCGCAAGCGTCTGCGCATGTCCTGCGTCGCGGTCGAGTTGAATCCCGGCGTCATTCTGGCGGCGCATCGCTGGTTTGCCCTGCCTGAGCCCGACGCGAAACTGCAGGTGTTGTGTACCGACGCGGGTGTTTTTGCCGCCGACCCGGCCAACGCGGGCCGCGCCGCCGTGCTGCATGTGGACATGTACGACGACGAAGCCGCCGCGCCCGCGCTGGAATCCGCCGCGTTCTACGCAGACTGCCGCCGTCTGCTCGGCGCGCAGGGGGTGATGGTGGTCAACCTGTTCAGCGGGCCGGGCAATGTGCGGGTGCTGGAGCGCAATCTGCAGCGCATTCTGGCCGCGTTCGATCAGCCTGGCGACAGCGTGTGGCAACTGCCGCCCAACCGCGACGGCAACCTGATTGCGATCGCCGTGCGCGATGCCGCGCAGTTGCCGCCGCCCACGCGCGCGCAACTGCTGGAGCGCGCCGACCTTGTCGCCGAGCGCACCGGCGGGTTGCCCGCCCGGCGCTGGGCGCGCTTGCTCAAACGGCTGCATCCGCCGCGTTAACACGGCGTCACAAGGGCCTGTCCTACACTCGCCCTCATGGACGCCCACCGCACTTCCTCACACTCCGCAGCCGCCCCAATTCCGCCCAAGGCGCACGCTGCGCAGCCCGCGGCGCAGGGGCGACTGGACTGGCGCGAACTGCTGCAATGGCTGGAGGCCGACGACCTGATCGACGCGGCGTCTGGCTGCTACGGCTGGGAGCGCTGCGCCCACGCCAGCGGCAAGCTGCATGCCCTGCAGCGCGTGGCGCTTGCCGGGCTCAAGCGCAAGAGTGACGGGCGCACACTGGACCTCGATGTCCTCACCGAGTGGCTGGCGCAACGCGCGCAACTGCCCTATCTGCGCATCGATCCGCTGAAGGTGGAGATCAGCAAGATTGGCGATCTCATGTCCACCAGCTACGCCGAGCGGCATCGCATCCTGCCGGTGGCCGCCGGGACAAGCGAAGTCACCATCGCCACCTGTGAGCCGTTCGACCGCGGCTGGGTGGCCGAGATGGAGCGCATGTTGCGCCGCCCGATTCACCTGGTGGTCGCCAGCCCGGCCGACATCACCCGCTACACCGTGGAGTTTTTCAACCTTGCGCGCTCGGTGAAACACGCGCAGAAAAACGGCAGCACCGGCGGGGTCAACCAGTTCGAGCAACTGGTGGAACTGGGGCGCAGCGGCAAGGCGCTCGACGCCAACGACGCCGGCGTGGTGCAGGTGGTCGACTGGCTGTGGCAATACGCCTTCGAGCAGCGCGCCTCCGACATTCACCTGGAGCCGCGCCGCGACATGGGGGTGATCCGGTTTCGCATCGACGGCGTGCTGCACACCGTCTATCAGGTGCCCGGCTCGGTCATGGGCGCCATGACCAGCCGGGTCAAGCTGCTCGGCCGCATGGACGTGGTGGAAAAGCGCCGTCCGCAAGATGGTCGCATCAAGACACGCCGGCCTTCGGGCGACGAAGTGGAACTGCGTCTGGCCACCATGCCCACGGCGTTCGGCGAGAAATTGGTGATGCGCATCTTCGATCCCGACGTGGTCGTGCGCGACATGCCCGGCCTTGGTTTTCCAGCGCAAGAGTCGCGCGACTGGCAGCGGCTGACCCATCAGCCCAACGGCGTCATCCTCGTTACCGGGCCCACGGGCAGCGGCAAGACCACCACGCTGTATTCCACCCTCAAGCGCCTGGCCACCGAGGAGGTCAACGTCTGCACCGTCGAAGACCCCATCGAAATGGTTGAGCCCGCGTTCAACCAGATGCAGGTGCAGCCGACCATCGACCTCAGCTTCGCCGAAGGCCTGCGCGCACTGATGCGTCAAGACCCCGACAGCATCATGGTCGGCGAAATCCGCGACCGCGAGACCGCCGACATGGCCGTGCAGGCCGCGCTCACCGGGCATCTGGTGCTCTCCACCCTGCACACCA
>JAFGXB010000204.1 GCA_016936875.1 Burkholderiaceae bacterium
CGGAGGGGCCGAGCAGAGCAAGGAATTCGCCGCGACGGATATCGAGATCGATGTGGTTCAGCGCCGTAGCGCCGTTGGGAAAACGCTTGCTCAAGCCGCAGAGGGAAATGGCAGTCATGCGGCGCATCATAGGCAGGGGATATGGCAGGCTGTTGACACATGACAGTCATGTTGCCTGGCTAGGGTTCGACTGTGCAGTTGCACGCAACACCTCACGACAGCTCACGGCATCATGCAAAACACACCGCGTTCACACACCCCCCACAACTCCCGCCGCCGTCAGATTCTCGGCGCCGGACTCGGCCTCGGCTTGAGCGCAATCGCGCTCGGCAGCGCCCGCGCCAACCCCGCCGTGAAAGGCGATCTGGTGCTCTACACCAGCCAGCTCCTGCAGGATGCACAGCAAACCGTTGCCGCGTTCGAGCAGGCGCATCCCAACGTGAAGGTGCGCTGGGTGCGCGACGGCACCACGCAACTGCTGACCAAACTGCGCGCCGAATTTTCCGCCGGTGCGCCACAGCCTGATGTGCTGCTGATTGCAGACGCTCTGGCCATGGCCGGACTCAAGCGCGAAGGCCGCCTGCAGCCCTACAAGGACGCGGCGTTCGACGGCTTTCCCGCGTCACTGCGCGAGGCCGGCGGCTACTGGTACGGCACCAAGCTCATCACCACGGGCCTGGCCTGGAACACCGCGGCAAAAATGACGCCCAAGCGCTGGTGGGATCTGCAAAAACCCGAGGCGCTGGGCCAGATCGACATGCCCAGCCCGCTGTATTCGGGTGCGGCCATGGTCATGGCCGAGGCGTTCACGCAGCATCCCGACCTGGGCTGGGCGTATTACGACATGCTGGCCCGGCAAAAAACCATCGCCCAGGGCGGCAATGGCGGGGTGTTCAAAAATGTGTCCAGCGGCGCAAAGCTCTATGCCGTCCTGGTGGACTTCCTCGCCATTCGCGCCGCGCAAAAAGGCGCGCCCATCCGCTTCGTCTTCCCGGAAGAGGGCGTGTCCGCAGTCACCGAGCCGGTGGCCGTTCTCCAGACCGCGCGCAATGTCGAAGCCGCGCGCGCCTTTGTCGATTTCACCCTGTCGGCTCCGGGGCAGGAGCTCGTCTCCAAACAAGGCATGATGCCGGCGCGCGCTGGCATCACCCCGCCGCCCGGCTTCCCCAATCTCGGCAGCTTCAAGCTGCTGAACGTGGACGCCGACCGCGCACTCGACGCGCTGGAAACCGATAAAAAGCGCTTCAGCAATTTGTTCGCCTGATGCGTTTGGCAATCCGGCGCCACGTTGTGTGGCGCGCAGAAACCACGCTCGCGCTGGGCGTGGCGGTGTTGCTCGCCGCCCTCATCGTCCTGCCGCTGTTGCGCATTGCGCAGCAGGCGCTCCTGGCGGATGGGCATTGGCGCCTGGCCGCTGCCTGGACGCGGCTGATCGCCCCGGATACCTTGCAAGCCACAGGCAACAGCCTGGTTGTCTCGCTCGGCGGCACGGTGGTGGCGGTGGCGTTTGGCGTGGCCTATGCACTGCTCATCGGTCTGACGGACGCGCGCGGCAAGCGCCCGCTGGTCTTTCTTCTGCTGCTGCCACTGATGATTCCGCCGCAGATCACCGCCATGAGCTGGGCGCAATTGCTCGGGCCGGGAAGCGCCCTGCTCAAGTCCGTGGGACTGGCCCCGGCGCCGGGGTCGAGCAACCCGCTCTACAGCCCGGCCGGCATTGCGCTGCTGCTGGGTTTGCAGCAAACGCCGCTGGTGTTTCTGGCGCTGCGCCCCGGCGTGTCCAGCCTGCCGCGCGATCTGATTGAAGCCGCGCAAAGCACCGGAGCAGGCGCGGTGTGGCGGCTGCGCACCGTGTTGCTGCCGGTCCTCATGCCGGGCATCCTGGCCGGGGCGGCGCTGAGCTTCGTGTCGTGCCTGGACAACTTTGGCATTCCCGCGCTGCTTGGCGCCCCGGTGGGCTACACCGTGCTGTCCACCCTGATCTACCAGAAGCTCTCCGGCTTTGGCCTCTCGGTGCTGTCGGAAGTGGCGCAGCTCAGCCTGCTGGCCGCCGCGCTGGCCCTGCTCGGACTGGGGGCGCAAGGGCTTTTGCAGCGTCGCTGGCAAGGACATCTGGGCGGTGCCTCCAGCCCGTACCGGGTGGCGCTAGGGCGCTGGCGCACTCCGCTGGAATGGGCCGCATGGGGCGTTCTGGGTACGGTGCTGATCGCCCCGGCGCTGGCCTTGCTGGCCACGTCCGTCGTCTCGGTCTATGGTCTTGCGCTCACGCCAGCCACCCTCACGCTGGCGCATTATCAAAGCCTGATGGCCGACGGCATGGTGCGCGCCGCTTTCACCAACAGTGTGTGGCTGGCGGGCTGGGCGGCGGCCCTCACTGCGGCCATCGCGCTGCCGGTGGGCTATCTGGTGGTGTGGGACCGGGGGCGCGTCACCCACTGGCTGGCGGCGCTGGCCGATCTGCCCTTCGCCCTGCCCGGCGCGGTCATTGCGGTGGCCGCCATTCTCATGCTGCTGCCGCCCCTGCCGTGGTTGCACATCAGCCTGTACGGCACGCTGTGGATCATTCTCTACGCTTACCTGCTGCGCTTTTTGACCCTGGCGATCAAGCCGGTGGTGGCCGGGTTGTCGCGTCTCGATCCAGCGCTCAACGACGCTGCGCGCAGTTGCGGCGCGGGCCTGTTCATGCGCCTGCGCACCATCGTCTGGCCGCTGGCCGCGCCCTTGCTGCTGGGCGGCGCGCTGCTGGTGTTTCTCATGGCCTTGAACGAGCTCACCGTTTCGGCGCTGCTGTGGTCGTCTGGCTCGGAAACCCTGGGTGTGCTGATCTACAACTTTGAAGAAGGCGGCTCAAGCGGCGCTTCGGCTGCGCTATCGGTGCTGACCATCGCTGCGGTGCTGGCCCTGCTCGGCATGCTGCAGGCGCTGTCCCGCCGATTGCCGCAAGGTGCGCTGCCTTGGAGCTGAGCGCGCCTCATGAGCGCAGGCCCTCACAAGGAAACGCAGGGCCGCCCCAAGTTTCCTTGACCCCCACGGGGGAGCGGGTCGGCGAGCCGACCCTGGGGGCACTCAGTCTCTATGCCCGTCATCGCCACGTCACGCCAACTGCCTAGCCTGTCCAGATGCATTCCATTTCCCTGCAAGGCCTGATCAAACGGTTTCCCAACCATCTGGCGACGGATGACATCCGCCTCGACATCGAGGAGGGTCAGTTCGTCGTGGTGCTTGGCCCGTCGGGCTGCGGCAAGACCACGTTATTGCGGCTGATTGCAGGGTTCGAGCAGGCCGATGCCGGGCGCATCCACCTGCATGGCCGCGACGTGACCCACCTGCCACCGGGCGCGCGCGAACTGGGCATGGTGTTCCAGAGTTATGCGCTGTTTCCTCATCTGAGCGTGGCGGACAACCTGCTGTTCGGCCTGCAACTGCGCCGCGTGCCGGCCGCTGAGCGCCAGCGCCGTCTGACGCAGACCAGCGCGCTGCTCGGACTCGATCAACTGCTGGCCCGCAAGCCCGCCCAGCTCTCCGGCGGGCAGCAGCAGCGCGTCGCGCTGGGCCGCGCCATCATCGGCGGGCGCCGGGTGATTCTGATGGATGAGCCGCTGTCCAACCTCGACGCCAAACTTCGGCAGGACATGCGCCGCGAGATCAAGGCGCTGGCCGTGAAGCTGGGCATCACCGTGGTCTATGTCACCCACGATCAGGCAGAGGCGTTGAGCATGGCCGATCTGGTGGTGGTGATGCATCAGGCCCGTATCGAGCAGGTGGCCACTCCCGCTGCGTTGTACGAGCAGCCGCAAAGCCTGTTTGTCGCCGGCTTCATCGGCTCGCCACCGATGAATCTGCTGCCGCTCGAAGTGGGCGCGCAGGGTCTGCGCGTCGCGGGCACGCAGCAGTCCGTCGCGCTGCCTGAGGAGCATGCCAGCGCCACGCTCGGCATTCGCCCCGAGCACTTTCATCTGCAAGCAGATTCGCGGCAGCCGCAACTGCAGGTGGTTGTCGAGTCGGTGGAATACCAGGGCTCGGACAGTATCGTGAACTGTCACCTCGGCAGCCACGCCCTCGCCGCACGCCTGCCGGGGCGCGTGCAGCCTGCTGCGGGCGACACCCTGCTGCTGGGCTGGAACCCGCACGCCATCTCCCTGTTTGACCCACGAAGCGGCGCGCGCATCGACCGCGCCGCATAACCCAACTTTTTCGTTCACAAACTCAAAAGGACTCACCATGCAACGTCGCGATTTCCTGAAGGCCTCGGCCATTCCCCTGCTGGGCGCTGCGGCACTGCCTGCGGCCCGCGCCGCCAGCGTCATCGAACTGCCGATGTATTACCCGGTCGCCGTGGGCGGGCCCATCGCCAAGATTCTCGATGGCTACGCCGCGCAGTTCCACAAGGCCAACCCCGATGTCGTGGTCAAACCCATCTACACCGGCAGCTATCAGGACACCATCACCAAAACGCTGACGGCGCTGCGCAGTGGCGGTTCCGACGCGCCAAAAATGGCCGTGGCATTGGCGGTGGACGTGTTCACCCTGCTCGACCAGGGCGTGCTGGTGTCGGCCGAAGATCTGGCGGGGGGCGACAGCGCCTGGCTCAAGAGCTTCTACCCGGCTTTCCTCGCCAACGCGCAGATTGCGGGCAAGACCTGGAGCGTGCCTTTCCAACGCTCCACCCCGGTGCTGTACTGGAACAAGGAGGCCTTCAAGTCCGCTGGGCTCAACCCCGACAAGGCACCGGCCAACTGGGACGAGATGCGCGACATGGCCCGTCGCCTGACCAAATTGCACAACGCCACCAGCCCCACCGATTGGGGCCTGCAGATTCCCACCTCCGGCTTCCCCTATTGGCTGTTCCAGGGGCTGTCCATCGAGAACGGTCAGGCCCGCCTGGCCACGCCCGATGGCAAGACCACGGACTTCGCCGCGCCGGAAACCATCGGCGCCCTTGAGTATCTGGTCAACCTGTCGCGCAAGGACAAGGTCATGCCAGAAGGCATCATCAATTGGGGCACCACACCGCAAGACTTTTTTCAGCACCGCTGCGCCATGATGTGGACCACCACGGGCAACCTGACCAACGTCAAGTCCAACGCCAAATTTGATTTTGGCGTCGCCATGCTGCCCAAGCACAAGCGCCGCGGCGCGCCCACCGGCGGTGGCAATCTCTACGTGTTCAACAACACCACCGAAGCCGAGCGCGCCGCAGCGCTGCGATTCATCCGCTGGGTCACCTCACCGGAGATGGCCGCAGACTGGGGCATCCAGACCGGCTATGTGGCCACCAGTCCGGCAGCGTGGAATACGCCGCGCCTCAAGGACTACGTCGCCGGTTTTCCGCAGGCGGCAGTCGCGCGCGACCAGTTGCAGTACGCCGAGCCGGAGCTGTCCACCCATGACAACCAGCGCATCACCAAAGTGTTCAATGACGGCCTGGAAGCCGCCGTCACCGGGCAGAAAACCCCGGCCGCCGCGCTGAAGGAGGCACAGTCCACCGCGGAAGGCATGCTGCGTCGCTACCGCAACAGCTGATCGGTTGCGGCAGGCGCTGCGCACTCACGCTGCAGCGCCAGTTTTTCTTTTTCCACCTCCTCCGATGCCCCCACCCTCCCCGCATGGCGCGGCGCGTGCCGCCTTGCGCCAGACCTTTCTTGCCTGGGCGCTGCTGGCGCCTGCTCTCGTCCTGCTCACGGCGTTCACCTTGTACCCGGCGCTGCTCACCCTGTGGCAAAGCGTGATGTCCACGCCCACGGGCCATCAGGCCGCGCACTTCGTCGGTGCCCAGCACTACGCGCAGATGCTAGCCGACCCGGTGTTTCTCAAGGTGATGCGCAACAACCTGCTGTACGCGGCGGGCTCCATCCCGGCCTCTGTGGCCCTCGCGCTGCTCATGGCGCTGCTGGTCAATGCGCGCTTTCCCGGCAGGTCGCTGGCGCGCATGGCCTTCTTCACCCCCACGGTGCTGCCGCTGGTGGCCGCAGCGAATATCTGGCTGTTTTTCTACACGCCGGGTTATGGCCTGCTCGATCAATGCATGCAGTTGCTGGGCCTGCGCGGGCGCAACTGGCTGGGCGAACCCGCCACCGCGCTGTGGGCAGTCGCCGCCGTTGCCGTCTGGAAGCAGGCCGGGTTTTTCATGATCTTCTACCTGGCCGCGCTGCAAAACATTCCACAACATCTGGTGGAGGCAGCGCGCATTGAGGGCGCGTCTGGCTGGCAGGCATTTCGCCGCGTCACCCTGCCGCTCATCGGCCCAAGCACCCTGTTCATCCTGGTGAACGCCATCATTGGCGCCTTCAGTCTGGTGGACGCGCTGTTCGTCCTCACCAACGGCGGGCCAGACAACGCCAGCAACCTGCTGCTGTACTACATCTACCAAAACGCCTTCCAGTACTGGGACACAGGCTACGCCGCCGCGCTCACCGTGGTGCTCATCGCCCTGCTCGCAGTGGCATCGTGGATGCAATTCGCCAGCATGGGGCGGCGCACCCACTACCAATGAAACCCATGAAGCATGCCAACCCCGTCCTGACCATCGGCGCCTGGATGCTCGCGCTGCTGTGGATTGCGCCCTTGTTGTTCGCACTCTGGGCCGCCGTCCATCCCGCAGCCGAGTTCACGCGCTTCAACCTGCGCGCACCGCTCACCCTCGACAACTTCGCCCGTGCCTGGCAGGCCGCGCCATTTGCTCGCTACTTCCTCAACACTTTCCTTGTGGTCACCATGATTCTTGGCGCGCAGGTTCTCGTCTGCACCCTCGCCGCCTATGCCTTTGCCCGCTACCGCTTCGCCGGGCGCAGCCTGCTGTTCACGCTGGTCATGGTGCAGTTGCTGGTCATGCCCAATCTGCTCATCGTCGAAAACTACGACACCATGGCACGACTCGGCCTGGTCAATCATCTCCTGGCCATCGGCCTGCCTTATTTCGCCTCGGCTTTTGGCATTTTCCTGCTGCGGCAAACCTTCCTGAGCGTGCCGCGTGAGTTGGTGGATGCCGCCAGCATCGAGGGCGCAGGCCCGCTGGCCGTGCTCTGGCATGTCTATTTGCCGCTGGCCCGCCCGGTGCTGGTGGCGTATGGCCTGGTGTCGGTCAGCTATCACTGGAACGACTTTCTCTGGCCGCTCATCGTCACCAACTCACCGAGCAGCCGCGTGCTCACCGTGGGGTTGCAGGTGTTCTCCACCGCAGATCAGGGGGTCGACTGGCCGCTCATCAGCGCCGCGGCGCTGATGACATCTGCCCCGCTATTGCTCGCCTTCCTGCTGTTTCAGCGGCACTTTGTGCAGAGCTTCATGCGCTCTGGCATTCGTTAATTTTGAAACATTTCGTCGCATCACGCCTACCCAGAAAAAATGTCAATTCAATGACATCATAAAAATGTCTCAAAAGCACAACAGCCGCCAGAAATGACAATTTTGTCATTATCAAATCAAACTCGGTTTCTATATTTCATTTCAGCCTCTCCAGGGCGATTGTGAACGAACCTGTTTCGTCAACAATATTTTGCGGGGTGAGACAAAAATCTCACCCCACTTTTTTTCCTACAGGAGATCCGAATGAAAAAGACTTTGATGGCCGCAGCAATTGTCGGCCTGTTTTCGAGCGCAGCATTTGCCGCCGACAGCGCCACCATGTATGGCATTATTGATCTGGGCGTCGCGCATTATGACAATGGTGCCAACACAGTCACGAACATGTCCCAAGGCGGCGTGAGCAATTCGCGTATCGGCCTGACGGGCAAAGAAGATTTGGGCGGCGGACTCAATGCCATCTTCAAGCTGGAAACCGGCTTCTGCGCGCAAGGCGGCCCGCTGACCAGCGGCGGCTTCTGCTCCGGTGGCGGCTTCTTCCAGCGCCAGTCCTGGGTTGGCCTGCAAGGCGGCTTCGGCACGCTGCGCATGGGCCGTTACTACACCTACTCCGACCTGGACCTGTATGACTTCGACCCGTTCACCGACAACACGGTGGCAGGAAACGGCAACCTGCCGGAAAAATGGATTCCGGTGCGTTTCAGCCAGTCGGTCACCTACGATTCCCCGTCTTTCGGCGGCTTTGACGTCGGCGCGCAAATCGCGTTTGGCGACGGCTCGGGCCTGACCAGCAGCACCGCCTCAAGAACCATCGGCGGCTACGGCCTGCGCGCCCGCTACCTGAGCGGCCCGGTTCGCGTCAGCTTGGAGTCGACGGTCGCCAAAGACGCCAACGGCAACGCAACGACCAAGGATGTCCGCATCTCTGGTGGCTATGACCTCGGCATCGTCTCCTTGATGGCTCTTTATGGGCAAAACAGCCCGGACAGCGCCGTGCTTGCGACATACAACAAGCAAAAGTATTACATGATTGGTGCCGTCGTTCCGATGGGTGCTGGCAGCCTGCGCGCTTCTTATACCCAGATTAAGGACGATACCGTTGCCAACGCTGGCGCGAAGCAAATCGGCCTTGGTTACTGGTATAACCTGTCCAAACGCACCATGCTGTATGTGAACTATGCGCACATCAGCAACGATGCCAACGCGCTTTACACCGTTGGCGTTGGTAACGATGCGCCCAAAGGCCCCAATGGTTCAAGCACTTCCGGATTTATGTTTGGCATGAAACATAGCTTCTAAAGTCTGCTGATTGTTCATAATCTTAATTTATTATCCTGACGGAGTTTCCGTCAGGATTTTTTATTGGAGCGAAAATGAATAAAACACAGTTTCTTGCCGGTGTGACTGTCACATTGGCCTGCGGCCTGAGCGGTGTGGGCTTGAGCAGCGCGCACGCTGCCGACCGCATCAAGATCCAGTTCTGGAACGCAATGAGCGGCGAGCTGGGCAAGACCGTGCAGCATGTGGTGGACGAGTTCAACGCCTCGCAAACGCAGTACGAAGTCGTTTCGGTCAACAAGGGCAGCTACCCCGACACCATGATGTCGGCCATTGCCGCCTTC
>JAFGXB010000205.1 GCA_016936875.1 Burkholderiaceae bacterium
ATCCAGTTCGCGGTGTTCATGTCGTGGGTGCGACGGCGATCGTCGCCCGTGTTCTTGCGCAACTCAAGGAACTCTTCGATGTCGAGGTGCCAGGTCTCCAGATAGGCACACACCGCGCCCTTGCGCTTGCCGCCCTGGTTCACCGCCACTGCGGTGTCGTTCACCACTTTCAGGAAAGGCACCACGCCCTGCGACTTGCCATTGGTGCCTTTGATGTGGCTGCCCAGGGCGCGCACGCGGGTCCAGTCATTGCCGAGACCGCCGGCGAACTTGGACAGCAGGGCGTTTTCCTTGATGGCTTCGTAGATGCCGTCAAGGTCGTCGGCCACGGTGGTGAGATAGCAACTGGAGAGCTGCGAGCGGCGCGTGCCGGCGTTGAACAAAGTGGGCGTGCTCGACATGAAGTCGAAGCTGGAGAGCAATTCGTAGAACGCGATGGCGCTGGCCTCGCGGTCGACTTCATTGAGGGACAGACCCATCGCCACGCGCATGAAGAACGCCTGTGGCAGCTCGATGCGGCGACCGTCCTTGTTCAAGCGGGTATCGGCGCGGTTGGCGAGGAAGTAGCGGTCGTACAGGGTTTGCAGACCCAGGTAGTCGAACTGCAGATCGCGCTCGGCCTTGAGCGCCGCGCCCAGGCGGGCCAGGTCGAACTGCCCCAGCCGCTCGTCGAGCAACTCAAGTTCGACGCCTTCCTTGATGCAACGCGGGAAGTATTCGGCGTAGCGTTGCGCCATGCCTTCCTGCGCAATGTCCTCGTTCAGGGTTTCGCGGCGCATGGTGTGCAGCAGCAGCCGCGCGGTGACCTTGGAGTAGTCGGGGTCGCGCTCGATGAGGGTGCGCGCGGCCAGAATGGAGGCTTTATAGACCTCCAGCATCGGCACGCCGTCGTACAGGTTGCGCAGGGTTTCCGCCACGATGGGCGCCGCCTTCACGTCCGGGCTCAGATGGACGCAGGCGGACTCGATCAGCCCGATCAGCGCCGCCTGATCCAGCGGCTTGCGCACACCGTCGTCGAGGACATGCAGCAACGGTGCCGCCGTCTGCTCGGCAGCGGCGGTCTTCTGTTTGGCGCGCTCTTGCGCGCGGCGTTCGCGGTACAGCACATAGGAGCGCGCCACTTCGTGCTGACCGGTGCGCATCAGCGACAACTCAACCTGGTCCTGAATGTCTTCGATGTGGAAGGTGCCGCCGCTGGGACGGCTGCGCAGCAGGGCGCGCACCACGTTCTCGGTCAGCGCGTTGACGGTGTCGCGCATGCTGGTCGATACCGCCCCCTGCCCGCCCTGCACCGCCAGAAAGGCCTTGGTCATTGCCACGGCGATCTTGCCCGGCTCGAAGCCCACAACGGCGCCATTGCGGCGGATGATTTTGTAATCGGAAAAATCACCCAGTGCAGTCTGCTGCTGCGCATTCACATCGAGCGCGTCGAGGTGCGAGGGGTGCTGGGGCGCAGAGGAGGTTTCGGCAGCAGCGTTGGGGGTCAGGGACATCAGGAACTCCTTGGGACGAATGACGCTGGGCCGCAAACCCGGTGCGCACTGATACACGATGCGGCGGGTTCATGGACAACGCGAAATGATCGGACGGGCCGAGAACAGCCCCGCGTCACTTGAGCATCAGGCGCGTGCGCCGACACCCTCGTGGCAACATCTTTGGCAACCGCAGCGACACTGCGATATGCGGCACGCATGTCGGGCGACATCGGTGCGCATGCAGAGACGCCGGGTGATGGGTTCTCAAACCGTCAAGACACTATATCTAGGGTCTATTTGAATTTCAACCACTATTTGTAGTGTGGAGGAAATTGACAGTCCACCCACAGCTTATGCACAGGGTCATGCACAAGTACGGTTCCGAACAGTGCGCGCAAGGAAACGCAGGGGCGCCCCTGGGAGCGCTCAGAAATGCTGGAATGGAAAGGCGCTGGCGGGCAGCGCGAGGCCGTTTTTGAGCTGCTTCCAGTCGAAGCCGGAACCTGGGTCGGTCTTGCGTCCTGGTGCGATATCGCTGTGCCCGACCACGGCGCGCAGGGGGTAGCGCGCCAGCAGTTCGGAGCCGACTGCGATGAGGGTGTCGTACTGTGGCGGCTCGAACGGCGCGTCGTCGCTGCCTTCGAGTTCAATGCCGATGCTGAAGTCGTTGCAGCGCGCACGCCCGAAAAAATGCGAAGCGCCGGCATGCCACGCGCGTTGCGCGCAGGGCACATACTGGGTAAGTACGCCATCGCGCTGCACCACGAAGTGCGCCGAGACCTTGAGGCCAGCAAGCGCGGCGAACGCGGGGTGTTCGCCCGGATCGAGACGGTTGCAGAACAGACGCTCAATCGCATCGCCGCCGTACTGCCGGGGTGGCAGGGCGATGCAGTGGATCACCAGCAGATCGATCGGCATGCCCTCAGGCCGGGCATCCGCATTGGGCGATGGCATATGGCGGGCATGCGGCATCCAGCCCGCATCCAGCCTGTGCGCGAACGTGCGCGGAGTGGGCGTCATGCGGCAAAGTCGTCGGGTGCATCCGCCGGATCGCGGATGTCCAGCCGTTCCATGCGGTAGCGAATCTGGCGCAGATTCAGGCCGAGCAACTGTGCTGCGGCGGTGCGATTGAAGCGGGTACGGCGCAAGGCTTCGCAAAGAATGCCGCGTTCGACCTGATCGAGATAGGCGCCGAGATCCGGCGGCAGCGGTGTCTGCGCGACGAATTGCGCCATCGGTGGCTGAAGCGGCGCGGCAGATGCAGCGGCCTGCGGCTGCGCGGCACTTGACGAAGCGCGTCCAGGTTGTTGCGGCGCAGAGGCAAACGTGGCAAACGCAGCGTCAGGCCACGCGGCAGCGGGCGAGGCCACAGCAACGCTGCCCGCACTGTCCGGCAATGGGATGTCTTCGGGGCCAAGCAGATCTTGCACCGACAGGGCTGCCGCGCGGTGCAGCAGATTGTCGAGTTCGCGCACATTGCCCGAAAAGCGATGCTGCCGCAGGTGCTGCAGCGCCGCTGGACTGAGTCGCAGGCCGGGCCGGGCGTTGTCGCGGCGGATGTCGCCCAGCAAAGCCTCGACCAGCACGGGCAGATCGTCCAGGCGCTCGCGCAAGGGCGGCAGGGCGACGGCAATGACATTGAGGCGATAGAACAAGTCTTGCCGGAACTGGCTTTGCGCCACCATCTGCTCCAGATTGCGGTGGGTGGCGCTGAGCAGCCGGACATCGACCGCGATTTCCGCTGTCTCGCCCACCGGGCGCACCCGCCGCTCCTGCACGGCGCGCAGCAGCTTGGCCTGCATCGCCAGCGGCAGTTCGCCGATCTCGTCGAGAAACAGCGTGCCGCCCTGAGCGGCGACAAAAAAACCGGCATGGTCGGCCATCGCCCCGGTGAACGCGCCCTTGCGGTAGCCAAAGAATTCAGCCTCCAGCAA
>JAFGXB010000206.1 GCA_016936875.1 Burkholderiaceae bacterium
GGGGGCAGGGCGATGCCGCACACCGCACCGGTGGTCTGGTAGTCCTTCCAGCCGGAACCGGCGAGATAGCCGCGCACCACGGCCTCGATCGGCAAGGGTTTGAGGCGCTTGACCACCATGGCGCGGCCGCGAACCTGCGCGCGCTCGTCGGGTGCCACCACGGTTTCGGGGTCGACCGGCAGCAAATGGTTGGGCACCACGTCATGCAGCAAGCCGAACCAGAAGCGCGCCATGCGGGTGAGGAGTTCGCCTTTGCCGGGGATGGGCTCGGCCATGATGACGTCGAAGGCCGAGATGCGGTCGGTCGCCACCATCAGCAGGCGGTCGTCGCCGATGGCATAGTTTTCGCGCACCTTGCCGCGTGACAGCAGGGGCAGGGAGTGCAGGGTGGATTGCAGCAGGGCAGTCGTCATGGGGAGGTTCTCATCGCGGAATGCGGAATGGAAGGATTGTAGAAATCCCCGTCGCCGGGCTGCGCAGGGTTGAGTTTTTCACCTGTCGCAGTTCACAATGGATGAGCCGCATGTGCGGTGACAACGGAGACGCGATATGGCTGCAAAACGCATTCTGCTGCTGGCCGGCGATTACGCCGAAGATTACGAGACCATGGTGCCGTTCCAGACTTTGCTGGCCGTTGGGCACACGGTGCACGCGGTCTGCCCCGACAAAGTGGCGGGCGAGCAGGTCAAGACCGCGATTCACGACTTCGAGGGCGCGCAGACCTATTCTGAAAAACCGGGCCACAACTTCACCCTCAACGCCACGTTTGCCGAAGTGAAGGCCGAGGACTATGACGCGCTGGTCATTCCCGGTGGGCGCGCGCCCGAATATCTGCGCCTCAACCCCAAGGTGCTTGATCTGGTGCGGCATTTTTTCGACGCCAACAAACCGGTTGCCGCGGTGTGCCACGGCGCGCAAATTCTGGCGGCGGCCGGTGTGCTGCGGGGGCGCAAGTGCTCGGCTTATCCGGCTTGCGGCCCGGAAGTGCGCGAGGCGGGTGGCGACTACGCCGAGATTCCGGTCGATCAGGCGGTGACGCAGGGCAATCTGGTGACTGCGCCGGCCTGGCCTGCGCATCCGGCGTGGATGGGGCAATTCCTCAAGCTGCTGGGCACGCAGATCACGCTGTGAGTGCCCCCCAGGGTCGGCGCGCCGACGCACCATGAAAAACGCCGACTTGGAGTCGGCGCTTTTTGTTCAGCTCAGGACCGTCATGCTCAGGCGGCGGCGGTAGCTTTCCACCGTGGGGTCGGTGACGGGCGGTTGGCCGGGCGCGGGTTTGGGGGCTTCCGTTGGGGTCATCAGTTCCAGGATGTTGACAAAGGTCTTGCGCGCGCGGTCTTCGCTCCAGCTTTTGTCGCGCATCAGGATGTCGAGCAGTTCATCAAGCGCCGCTGTCCACTGCTGCGCGGTCATGTGTTGCTGCGCCAGGGCGTAGCGGGCGTCGAAGTCACGCTTATTGGCGGCGATGCTGGCTTGCAGCGCGGCAATGGCGGGCAGGCCGGGTGCGGTTTGCGCCGCGCTCAGCCAATCGGCCAGGGCCTGAATGCGCGCATCGGCCAGGGCCTTGCCCGCAATGGGTTCGAACGCCAGCTTGGCGTCTGCAGTGCGACCCGCTTTCAACAGCAGTTCAACATAGGCTTTTCGCGCGGTGTCATTGGCCGGGTTGGTGGCCAGGTCTTGCTGCAGCTGTTCCATCGGGGAGAGCGTGGGGCCAGCCTGCGGCTCGGCTTCGGCTTGCTCTGCGGCGTCCTCCGTCTGCTCAGGCGCGGTGTCGGGGACGTGCTTGTCGAGAAACTCGCGGATCTGGCCTTCCGGCAGCGCGCCGACAAAGCCGTCCACCGGCTGGCCGTCCTTGAGCAGCATCACCATGGGAATGCTGCGCACGCCGAACGCGGCCGCGAGTTCCTGTTCGTCCTCGGTGTTGATTTTCACCAGCTTGAAGCGGCCTGCGTAGGCGACTTCCAGCTTCTCCAAAATGGGGCCAAGCGCGCGGCAGGGCCCGCACCACGGCGCCCACAGATCGACCAGAACAGGCACGGTGTTGGAGGCTTCGACGACTTCGGTTTCAAAATTTGCAACGGTGGCATCAATCATGTTCGACTCCTGAAAGCAGGGCAGATGGGGACGTTCGGTGCCATACCAAGAGGGGTATGGCGGCGCAGGCGGCGCGCTTCGGTGGGAAGCATAACGGGGCGCGATTTCAAGGGCTTGATCTGCTGCTCTCAAGGAAACGCAGGGCTGCCCCAAGTTTCCTTGACCCCCACGGGGGGCGGGTCGGCGAGCCGACCATTGGGGCGCTCTTAAAATCGATCCTTTGCAAACAATGCACAGGAGAAGGCGGATGGCCGAGATCGGCGTGGTGATGGGGTCGCAAAGCGACTGGGAGGTGATGCGCCACGCGGCGGACATCCTCGCCCGATTCGGGGTGGCGCACGACTGTCAGGTGGTTTCGGCGCACCGCATGCCCGACGATTTATTCGCCTACGCCGAGAGCGCGCAAGCGCGCGGCCTGCGTGCCATCATTGCCGGCGCGGGCGGCGCGGCGCATCTGCCGGGCATGCTCGCAGCCAAAACCACGGTGCCGGTGCTTGGCGTGCCGGTGCCGAGCAAATATCTGCGTGGTGAAGACTCTTTGCTGTCCATCGTGCAGATGCCCAAGGGCGTGCCCGTGGCGACCTTCGCCATCGGCGAGGCCGGTGCGGCGAATGCGGCCTTGTTCGCCGTGGCCATGCTGGCCGCGCACGACGTCGGCCTGCGCGCGCAGCTCGACGCCTTCCGCGCGGAGCAGACCGCTGCGGCACGGGCCATGCGCGTGGGGATTTCGGCATGAGTCAACACGCGGCATTCATTCCTCCGGGGGCCACGCTGGGGGTGCTTGGCGGCGGGCAGTTGGGCCGCATGTTCGCGCAGGCGGCGCAGAGCGCGGGCTATGGCGTGGCCGTGCTGGAGGCCGACGAAGACGCCCCCGCGGCGCAGGTCACAGGCATCCATCTCGCCGCCCGCTA
>JAFGXB010000207.1 GCA_016936875.1 Burkholderiaceae bacterium
AAGCGGGCGAAGGTGTCGGCGATGGTGGCGGTGTAGTCGGGCTCAGTCGGGTCTTGCAGCACCGTCACCGTGGTGCCGTCGATGCGCACGGCATACCGCACCCGGGCCAGCGCCTCAACCAGCGTCTGCGCTTCGGTCATGCGCGCGGTGTGCGCGCTGGAGGCCAGCAGCCCGCCGACATGCCGACGCAATGCCTGCATGGCCTGTGACTGCAGATCTGCCGCTGTCAGGGTTTGATGCAGCGCGTCCAGCGCCTGACCATAGGCCAGCGCGGCATCCACGAACCAGCGCTGGCCTTCGATGGCGTTGTTGGCCGTCTCGGCGCGGCGCAGGTGGCCGCGCATGGCCTGCAGAGTGCGCTGGAAGGTCTGCAGCGCAGACAGCACTGGCGTCTGCTGCAGATCGCGCAGGGCATCCTGCCGGTAGCGCACCACGTCCAGATCGACCAGCGGAGAGCCAAACAACGCCTGTAATGCCTTGAGCACCTCGGCGCGGTAGGTGGCATCTTCATCAGTGCGGTTGGCCACGTAGAGTGAAGGCTTTTCGCGCGGCAGAAATGCGCCAAATGCGGCAGCGAAAATCGGCTCCAGAAACAGATCGTGAAACACGTCGCGCAGATCGGGGCGGGTCTGCGCGGACTCCTGCTGCGCAGAAGGGAACACCAGGCTGTGGAACTCCTGCGGCGTCGCCATGCCCAGTCCCTCAGCGGCGATACGGGTTGACGAACTCGGCACTGTCGCCCAGCTCGGCTTCAATCTCCATCAGCCGGTTGTATTTCGCCAGACGCTCGCTGCGCGCGGGCGCGCCGGACTTCATCTGCCCCGCGCCAACAGCCACGGCGAAGTCGGAGAGGAAGGCATCTTCGGTCTCGCCGCTGCGGTGCGACATCACCGTGCCCCAGCCCACCTTCTGGCACAAACGCACGGCGGCAATGGTCTCGCTCACCGTGCCGATCTGGTTGAGCTTGATGAGCGAGGCGTTGGCCGTCCCTTCGTCTATGCCGCGCTGGATGATGCGGGTGTTGGTGACAAAGTTGTCGTCACCCACAATCTGGATTTGCGCGCCGAGCTGCCGCGTCATCGCGGCAAAACCGGCCCAGTCGTCCTCCGCATGGCCGTCTTCAATCGAGACGATGGGGAACACATTGAGCCAGCCTGCATACAGCGCCACCATCTCCTGGCTGTCGAGCATCTGATTGCCCGAACGGCGCAGGTGGTAGAGGCCATTTTTGTAGAACGAGGTGGCCGCCGGATCGAGCGCAATCGCAATGTCCTCGCCAGGCCGGTAACCCGCGCGCTCCATGCCGCGCACCATCAACTCGCAGGCCGCCTGATTGCCGCCCATCAGCTTGGGCGCAAACCCGCCCTCGTCGCCCACGGCGGTAGAGTGCCCCTGCGCCTGCAACAGTTCCTTGATGGCGTGATAGGTTTCGGCGGCATAGCGCACGGCTTCGCTGAAACTCGGCGCGCCCAGCGGCACGAGCATGAACTCCTGGAAATCGAGGCTGCTGCCCGGCGCGTGCAGCCCCCCGTTGAGCACATTGAACATGGGCATGGGCAGCAGCCTGGACGCTTGGTCGCACAAGGTGCGGTGCAAAGGCTGGCCGCGCACCTGCGCCGCCGCGCGCGCTGCGGCCATGCTGACGGCAAGCAGGGCATTGGCCCCAAGCCGCGCCTTGTTGGGCGTGCCATCGAGTGCAATGAGCGCGCCGTCGATCGCGGCCTGATCGCACACATCATGCCCCTTGAGCGCCGCGGCAATCTCGCCCTCGATATGGGCCACCACCTTGCGCACGCCCTTGCCAAAATAGCGTTTCGGATCGCCGTCGCGCAACTCGACCGCCTCATTGCTGCCGGTGGACGCGCCAGACGGCACCGCCGCCGCGCCGCGCACGCCAGACTCCAGCGTGACTGTGGCCTTGACCGTTGGAGTGCCGCGCGAATCCAGAATTTCCTGGGCGTGGATCACCATGATGATGGATTGCGAGGCACTCATTGAGAATCTCCCTGTCACACTGAAACCGGCGGCACCTCGCCGCCCTTGAACGCCCCCGAGGGGGAAGTAAACTTGGAGCGGCGCGGCGTTTGTCTGAGAGGCTTTACACGCACTGCGCGTCGGCGCTTGCCTCGGCGGGCAACTCGTGGGCGGTTTGCGCCTTGTTTGCGGCACTTTTATTCGCGTATTGGTAGGCGCGGTTGAAGGGATACGCGCTTTGCCGCGCGCGCAGCACGCGGTCGCAATCGACCCGCTCTTCCACACTGCCACTGGGGCGGCTGCCCAAAATCTGGAACAGCGAAATCCACCCTTGCTCGAAACCCATGGCCGATCCCGCGAGGTAGAGGCGGTAGGCGCGCAGTGTCTTCTCGGCGTTGTCGCCCAGCACCTTGCGCGCTTCGTCCAGATGGCCTTCGAGCGCATCCACCCAGTACCACAGGGTCTTGGCGTAATGCGGCCGCAGGCTTTCCATGTCCAGCGGCTCCAGGCCACCGCGCGTCATGGTCTCGGCCATCACGCTGACGTGCACCAGTTGCCCGCCGGGGAAAATGTATTTTTCGATGAAGTCGCCCATGCCACCGGCAAGCTGGCTGTTGTCCACCCCGCCGGCGGTGATGCCGTGGTTGAGCACCAGCCCGCCGGGCTTGAGCAGGCGGCGGATCTTGTCGAAATACAGCGGCAGATTGGGGCGGCCAACATGCTCGCACATGCCCACAGACGCCACCTTGTCGAAGGGCTGGGTTTCGTCCACGTCGCGGTAATCCTGCAGCAGCATGCGCACCCTGCCTTGCAAACCTTTTTCCACAATCAGCCTGTTGACGTGGGCGTACTGGTTTTTGGACAGGGTGATGCCGGTGGCGTCCACCCCGTAATGCTCCGCGGCCCACAACAGCAGCCCGCCCCAGCCCGCGCCAATGTCGATGAAGCGCTCGCCTGGCTTGAGCATGAGCTTGGTGCAGATGTGGTCGAGCTTGGCCTCCTGCGCCTGCGCCAGAGTCATCGACGGCTGGGCGAAGTAGGCGCAGGAATACACCCGGCGCGGATCGAGCCACAGCGCGTAGAAATCGTCCGACACGTCGTAATGGCTCTGGATTTGCGCCGCGTCTTTCTCGCGGCTGTGGTGGCTGTGCTCCCACAGGGTGTGCCGCAGACTGTGCCAGATGCGCGCGGTGGCGTTGGACGACTCGTTGCGCGGATCATCGTCGAGCAGCACCGGGGCGATGCGCATCAGATCGCGCAGATTGCCCAGAATGTCCACGAACCCCTCAACATAATCTTCCGCCAGCTTGCCGATCTGTCCCGTGGTGATGTGCCACAGCACCCGCTTGTCGCGCAGCCGCATTTCCACTTGCGCATTGCGCGGGCCAACGCGCTGGCCGCCCGGCAGCACCACACTGCACGATAACGGGAGTTGGGACAGGCGTTCATCAACCTGGCCAAGAAGGGATGACGGAATGGATGGCATGCTGATCTCCTTTCAAGTGTTGCGCAGCAAGGACGCGCCCGCCTGCAACCGCAAGCGGACAAAACCCTGTGCTGGATCAAAAACGATGCGGGGCGTGATGGCCGCGCTGTGGGCCAATAAGACACAGCGGATCTGCGTTGTGGATGCAAACATCCGCGACTCCTTCCTGTTGGTGCAACTGCGCGTCGGCAGAGCAGCACTTAAAAAAGGTAGGAGTCATCAGCCCGGGGCGAGACCCCTGTCGGCAATTGAACGGCGAACTCCATCGCCGTCTTTATGGTTTTAATTTAGTCCACGAAATGCGCAGGGTCAATGCAAAAAGCCGCTCCAATTGCATCGAAATGCAAGAAGGCCATCACATCACCGCATCAATACTTCTGCCGCGCCGGAATGACTCCGCGCACGCCGCCCAACGGCTCGACCATGTCGCCGGTGTAGCGTGGAATCAGGTGCAGATGGACGTGAAAAATGCTCTGTCCCGCAGCCCGACCGCAGTTCACCCCAAGGTTGAAACCATCGGGCTTGCGTTCACGCAGCAACAGATCGCGCCCTTCTGCGGCGAGTTCCAGTAAGGCCTGCTGCTCCTGCGCGGTGCAGTCGAACCAGTCGGCCACATGGCGATAGGGAATCAGCAGCAGATGCCCTGGATTGACGGGCGCGCGGTCGTACACCGCAAAAGCCAGCGCGTTATGCAACACCGCAGGCAGCCTCTGGCAAAACGGACAAGGCGCGATACTCTCTGTGACATCCGCACTCATTGCATTTCCCGTAGATGCGCGGTGTCGTTGACCCGCTCCAAAGTAACTGCGCCCTGCGCATTCACGCTGAATAGATTTAGGCAGCACGGCTTCTGGGTGATGCGCCAATAGGCGGACAGCGGCAGATCAAGCGCGTGCAACAGCAGCGCGCGGTTCACGCTGTCATGCCCCACCAGCACCACGGTGTGATCGGCGTGGCGCTGCAGCAGCGCACGCAGGCCATCGGCAGTGCGCAGCGCCAGGTCCTGCAAGGATTCTCCGCCCGGAAAGCGCACCCATTGCGGCGCGCTTTTCCACAAGGCGTAGGCCTGGGGATGGGCCGCCTTGACCTCGTCGTGGGTTTTCCATTGCCAGTCGCCGTAGTCGAGATCGTTGACCCCATCGAGCACCTGCGCGCTCAGGCCGCAGGCAGCAGCAATTTGCGCGCCGGTGTCGCGACAGCGCCCCATCGGGCTGGTGTAAAGCGCCTGGGGCGCGAACTCGGCGGCAATACGCTGTGCAACTGCCCTGGCCTGCTCGCGGCCGAGCGGTGTGAGCTCCAGCTCCATGCGCCCGCGAAAACGTTCGGGATGAATCCCTTCGACTTCTCCATGCCGCGTCAGAATGACCTGCATCGCATGCTCCTTGGGTGCGTTGACCGCGCAGCAGAGCGCGGCCTTGCACAAACATTACGCGGCAGTCACAACGCAATCAAGCCGGACTGTGTAACGCGACGTTCCAGTTCAGCCGGGCCCACTCGGAGGCTTCCTGCCGCAGGCTGTATTCAGTCAGCGGATTGGCCTTGAGCCAGGATTCGGGCGCCACGATGTCCAGCGCGGGCCGCGCGCCCTGCAAACTCACCCCGGTGGCCTGGTAGCGCAGTTGCAGACCATCGAGATCCACCGCCGTGCGGTTGCGCGCCAGCACGACAGCCAGGCGCAACGCCATCACGGCATCGAGATCCAGGCTCTCCAGATCGGTGGCGCTGAGTTTTTTCAGCTTGCCGGTATGCGCCAATACAAGCTGCGCCAGCGAGGACTGTTCGCCGCGCGAAAAACCCGGCATGTCGGCATTTGCGGCAATGTAGGCCGAGTGCTTGTGATAGGCGCTGTGCGAAATGGACAGCCCGATTTCATGCAGCAGCCCGGCCCAGCGCAGCAGGCGCAGTTCGCCCTCGGTGGCATGGGGCCGCAACTGGGTGTAGAGCCGCAGCGCCAGTTCGCTCACCCGCTGTGCCTGCTGCGGGTCGGCGCCATAGCGCTGAATGAACTGCAGCGCGGTGACCTCGCGCATGTCCTGCGACTGATCGCGCCCCAGCAGGTCGTACAGCACGCCCAGGCGCAGCGCGGCGTCGGTCACTTCCATGGACTGAATGCCCAGTTCCTCGAACACTCCCAGCATGATGGCCAGCCCGCCGGCGGCCACCGGCACGCGGTCGGGCTTGAGGCCTTCCATCTTGAGTTTGTTGAGATTGCCGGCACGCACAAAGGCACGCCGCAGTTCGCGCAGGCCTTGCAGGGTGATGTCGCCCGGCTGATCCGGCGGGTTCAGGCGGCTGCCACAAATCATGTCGGCCAGGGCGCGCGCCGTGCCGCTGGAGCCCACGGCATGGTTCCAGCCGTTGCGCTTGAAATCGGAGGCGATGATCTGGATTTCCTTGCGCGCGGCAATCTCGGCGGCGCGCATGGTGGTCTCGTCCACCTGGTTGCCAGGAAAGAAGCGCTGGCTCATCGACACACAGCCGATATAGAGCGACTCCATCAAACCCGGGTCATACCCCTGGCCGATGATGAATTCGGTCGAGCCGCCGCCAATATCGACCACCAGCCGCTTGCCTTGCACCACCGAGACCGAATGCGCCGCGCCGATATAGACCAGCCGCGCCTCTTCCCGCCCGGCGATGACTTCAATCGGAAAGCCCAGCGCCGCCTGCGCCCGCTGCAAAAACTGCGGCGCATTCTTCGCCACGCGCACCGTATTGGTGGCCACGGCGCGCACCCGGTCTGGGTGAAACTGCCGCAGCCGCTCGCCAAAACGCTGCAAGGTTTGCAGCGCAATCTGCTGCGAGGCCTCCGAGAGGTATTTTTTTTCGTCCAGCCCGGCGGCCAGACGCACCGCCTCGCGCAGGGAATCGATGGGATAGATCTGCACCCCGGCAGCACTGTCTTGCGCCCGGCCGATGAGCATGCGAAAACTGTTCGACCCAAGATCGACTGCGGCGAGATGTTGATTTAACAGAGTGGGCATGAGGGGATTGAACGTCAGTTTGGTGACAGATTTTTGAATCTTGTCATCAAGGTTTCACCGGATGGCTGCATTCTCGCTCGGATTGCCGCTCACGCTGGCAAAATGCCCGCTGTTTCTCCGTCCGAGTCGTTCATGTCCCATCCCGATACCCCTCCCCGCCTGCTCAACCGCGAACTGGGCACGCTCGAATTCAATCGCCGCGTGCTGTTCCAGGCGCTCGATGACAGCAATCCCCTGCTCGAACGTCTGCGATTTCTCAGCATCGTGTCGAGCAATATGGACGAGTTTTTCGAAACACGGGTGGCCACGCTGCAAGACATGCTCGAAGCCGACCCCGGCTCGCACACCCCCGACGGCATGTTGGTGCGCGACGCCCTGGCCGAGATTTCCGAGCGCGCCCACGCCCTGATCGCCGATCAGTACCGTGTGCTGCAACAGTCCGTGCTGCCCGCGCTGGACGCGCAGGGCATCCGGCTGTACCGCCTGCCCGACTGGACCGATGCCCAACGTGCCTGGGCGCAGCATTATTTCGAGACCGAAATCTCTCCGCTGCTCACCCCAATCGGCCTCGATCCCGCGCATCCGTTTCCCCGCGTCATCAACAAAAACCTGGTGTTCGCGGTGCAGCTCGACGGCACCGACGCCTTTGGCCGCAATATCGAACTCGGCGTGGTGCAGACCCCGCGCACGCTGCCGCGCATCGTTCCGCTGCCGCCAGAACTGTGCGATGTGCGCTACGGCTTCATGCTGCTGTCCTCCTGCATGCAGGCTTTCGCCGGGCAACTCTTCCCGGGGCTGCACGTCCGGGGCGTGCATCAGTTCCGCGTCACCCGCAACAGCGAACTGTTCATCGACGATGACGACATCACCAATCTGCGCGCCGCGCTGCAGGGCGAGTTGCGCGCCCGGCACTTTGGCGATGCGGTGCGGCTGGAAGTGGCGGCGGATTGCCCGCATGCAGTCATCGACCGGCTGCTGCGCGAAAACAATATCGTGCCGCAAGACTGCTACCGCGTGGACGGGCCGGTGAACCTGGTGCGGCTGCAGGAAATTCTCGAATCCGTCAACGAGCCCCAGCTCCTGTTTCCTTCCTATCTGCCCGCCCTGCCCGCCAACTGGCCGGGCGTCGATGCCGAAATTTTCGACCGCATCCGCGCGCGCGATCTGCTGCTGCACCACCCCTACGACTCCTTCGCCCCGGTGGTCGATCTGGTGAAAACCGCCGCGCGCGACCCGGCCGTTGTCGCCATCAAGCAGACCATCTACCGCACTGGCGGCAATTCCGAGCTGATGGACGCGCTCATCGAAGCCGCGCGCAACGGCAAGGAAGTGACCGTCGTGCTCGAACTCATGGCGCGGCTCGACGAAGAGACCAATATCAACTGGTCGTCGCGTCTCGAAGCCGCGGGCGCGCATGTGGTGTTCGGCGTGGTCGGCTTCAAATGCCACGCCAAGATGCTGCTCATCGTGCGCCGCGAAGCCAATGAGAGCAGTGGGCGCAAGATGCTGCGCATGTACGCGCATCTGGGCACCGGCAACTATCACGCGCGCACCGCGCGGCTCTACACCGACTTCGGCCTGATGACCGCCAACCCGGAAATCTGCGAGGACGCGCGCCGCGTGTTCCTGCAGATCACCGGCTCCAGCCAGGCGCAGGAACTGCGGCGCCTGTGGCAATCGCCGTTCACCCTCCATGCCAACGTCCTCGGCGCGATTGCACGCGAGGCCAACCATGCACGCAGCGGCAAACCGGCGCGCGTCTGGGCGCGGGTCAACGCCCTGCTCGAGCCCACAGTGATCGAGGCGCTGTACGCGGCGTCGCAAGCAGGGGTGGAAGTGCGTCTGCTGGTGCGCGGGGCCTGCATGCTGCGCCCCGGCGTGGAAGGCCTGTCCGACAACATCCGCGTGCGCTCGACCATCGGCCGCTTTCTGGAGCACTCGCGGGTGTTCTACTTTCACAATGGCGGCGAAGCCGAGGTCTATATTTCTTCGGCTGACTGGATGGAGCGCAACCTGATGCGTCGCGTTGAAATTGCGGTGCCGCTGCTCGACAACAAGATCAAGGCGCAGGTCATCCGTGAAGGCCTGCGCATGCAATGGCAACATCCGGGCAACGCCTGGGAGATGGACAGCGAGGGCAACTATCACCGTCCGCGCGGCTCACGCAGCCGCCTGAGCTGTCATCAGGTGCTGATGCATTCGCGGCTGGAACGCAAGAACTGACGGCGCAGGCCTGCCCGAGCGCGGCGGGCAGGCTGGGCACAAAACACGCCGCAGCCATGGGCCCGACGCGCGCACGCGGTCAGCGTGATCCGTTGCGAAGCGGGCTCAGGCGGCTTCCCGCACGTCCTCAGCGGGTGAGGCGGTACCAGTCTGGCTGCCTGAAAGCGCCAGGCGCGCCGCAGGGAATCGCACCACAAAACGGCTGCCTTTGCCCGGCGTGCTGTGCACCAGCAACTCGGCCTGATGGCGCAGCAACACATGCTTGGCAATGGCCAGCCCCAGGCCTGTGCCGCCCGACTCGCGCGAGCGCCCGCGATCAACACGGTAGAAGCGCTCGGTCAGCCGTGGAATGTGCTCTGGCGCAATGCCGATGCCTGTATCGGTCACGCTGAACTCGGCATATTTCGGCTGGGCGCCGTCGAACACCGCATCCCACTCCAGGCGAATTGCGCCGCCCTCGGGCGTGTAGCGCACGGCATTGCTCACCAGATTGGACAGCGCGGAATGCAGTTCCTGCGGACTGCCACGCACCCACAAGCCGCTGCGGGTTGATTCGTTGATCTGGTGCCGTCCGCCAGACAGGGCCAGGGCCTCATTTTTGTATTGCGCCATCATCGAGGGCATGTCGATGACCTGTTCGGTCGGCGGATAAGGATCGCCCTCCAGTCGGGCCAGCACCAGCAGATCGTCCACCAGATGCCGCATGCGGTCGGACTGGGTCTGCATCATGTCGAGCACGCGCAAACGCTGGGTGTCGTCCAGCGGCATATCGCGCATGGTTTCGACAAAACCGCCCAGCACGGTCAGCGGCGTCTTGATCTCATGCGAGACATTCGCCACAAAGTCGCGTCGCATGGCCTCGGTGCGTTCCAACTGGGTGATGTCCTGCGTCAACAGCAGCTTTTGTTGGTCGCCATACGGGAACACCTGCACGCTCAGGGTGAACTGCGCGCGCGCGCCGGCGCGGTGCATGTGCAGCGGCTCGTGAAACTGCTGCGCCTGCAGATAAGCGACGAATTCGGGGTTGCGAATGAGGTGCACGGCGTGCTGACGCAAATCGCGCTGCGCGTCCAGCCCGAAATGTTGCGCCGCCGTGGCATTGCACCAGTCGATCTGGTTGTTTTCGTCGAGCAGAATGACGCCATTGGGCGAGACCTGCAGCGCCTCAATGAAGCGCTGCAACTTGGACTCCTCGTAGCCCAGACGCCCCGTCCACAAGCGCAGTTGGCGCGAGGCGCGATAAAACACTTCTGCCCATGCGCCGGTGCCGTTCGGCACGGGCGTGGCATCGGGCGCCTTGAGCCAGCGGATCAGGCGGGAAAGCGCCAGAGAATCTCGCAGCACCGCGCCCATCAGAACCAGCAGCGCGGCAGCCATTGCGCCGGGATAACCGTCCAGCAAAGCACCTGCTGCTGCGGCCAGCACAACGAGCAGCAGGATGAGGGTCAGACGCCAGGCGACAGAGAT
>JAFGXB010000208.1 GCA_016936875.1 Burkholderiaceae bacterium
GAAGGCGCAACAGGGCGACGACGCGGTGCGCGCCGTGACTGTGGCTGACTTCATCGCCGGAATGACAGACAGGTTTGCCATTCGCGAACACGAGCGTCTGTCGGGTGAGCGTTTGATGGCTTGATGGAGCGTAGCCGAGCGGCCAAGGCGGCCCGGCGCCTACAATTTGCGCCTTCGCGTGTCGCGACCCCTCACCCTGCGTGCCTGATGCCATCTTCCCCACATTCCTCTTTGACCGAAACCAGCCCTTTACCCAACGGCATCCGTGAAGACGTGGTGCTGCAAGACACCGTGCGATGGCTGGAGCGCGCGGTCATCGGCCTCAATCTATGCCCGTTTGCCAAAGGCGTGCACGTCAAAGGGCAGGTGCATTACGTGGTCAGCCCGGCGGCGGAGCCACAGGCGTTGCTGGGCGATTTGCGGCGCGAGCTCTTGGCGCTGAACGCGATCTCTGCCGAAGAGCGCGATACGACGTTGCTGATCGCGCCCGCGTGCATGGAAGACTTCTTGGATTTCAATGACTTCACGGCGCTGGCCGATGATTTGATTGAAGAACTGGAGCTTGACGGTATCTTGCAGGTGGCTTTTTTCCACCCCCAGTTCCAGTTTGCTGGCACGCAGGCAGACGACGTTTCCAATTGCACCAACCGCACGCCGTATCCCACCTTGCATTTGTTGCGTGAAGAAAGCATCGACCGTGCTGTAGCGGTTTTCCCCGAGGCTGATGCCATTTTTGAGAGAAACATTGAAGTGCTGGAAGGCCTGGGGCCGCAGGGGTGGGCGGACCTGGATGTAGGGCCCAGGTGCCCTATGCATGCGCAGCCTTCAGTGAACGGCCAGGGGGAACATGCATGAATGCTCCACGCCAAGCGAACCGTCAGGGAATGAAAACGGGAAAGCCGACCTCTCATGTAACGGCGAAGGAGCGCGGCGCTGATGCTGCGGTGATGCAGGAACTGCGTCCTGGTCAATCCATTGAGCTGCTGCAGGAACTGCACATCCTGACCAGAGAAGGAAAGCTGAACCAGGACTCTCGCCGCAAGCTCAAGCAGGTGTACCACCTGTTCAATTTCATTGAGCCTTTGCTGCAAGACTTCTCGGCGGAGGGGCGCAGCCCTACGCTGGCGGACCATGGAGCGGGCAAGTCGTACCTGGGGTTCATTCTGTACGACCTGTACTTCAAGGCGCTGGGTCGTGGTCATATCTATGGCATTGAAACGCGCGCCGAACTGGTCGAGCGATCACGGTTATTGGCGGCGCGCCTAGGTTTTGGCCGCATGTCATTTCTCAATCTATCGGTGGCCGAGTCGATGGATGCGGCCGAGTTGCCCGCCCAGATTGATGTGGTCACTGCCTTGCATGCCTGCGATACCGCGACCGATGACGCCATTGCCTTCGGCCTTCAGAAGCAGGCCAGGGCCATGGTGCTGGTGCCTTGCTGCCAGGCTGAAATGGCGGCCTGCTTGCGGCGTGACAAAGCTTTGCAGCTGGGGCGCACACCGCTGGCCGAGTTGTGGCGCCACCCACTGCACACCCGGGAGTTGGGCAGTCAGGTGACCAACGTGTTGCGCTGCCTCTATCTGGAGGCGCAGGGTTACCAAGTCACGGTGACCGAGCTGGTGGGGTGGGAGCACAGCATGAAGAACGAGCTGATCATTGCGCGCTACACCGGCCAGAAAAAGCGCAGCGCGGCCGAGCGCCTGCGCGCGATCCTGCAGGAGTTCGGGCTGGAGCAGTCGCTGGCGGCGCGCTTTGGGGTGGCCACAGACGCGGAGTGAGCTGCCGCGGAGCGGCCGTCCGGACCGTCCCGCCTCTGACGCCGAGCTTGTGCCTCCTTGGAATGAAATCGGCCTGTAGCGATTGCTGAAAAAGCGCATGCAGCTATCTTTGTCATAGCGAACGCAGCGTTCGGTGGTGTGCGAGCCATTCGTGATGCAGAGCGGTGGATCGCCCGCTGCGTGCTGCTACCGTTCTTCTGGCAACTGGCAACTGGCAACTGGCAACTGGCAACCGGCAACCGGCAACCGGCCGTAAGCAAGCTACGCCCACACGCAGGCTTGTTCAACGATTGGCTTCGCCTGCCGATGGCGCGCGGTCGGTAGCGTCCGACCGGCACCGCACCACGCCGTACCTGCGCATAGTGCGGCATCGTTTCGGCGGCGACGGCCTCGCGTCTTGGCCGAAGGACCAAGGCGTCCATGGCCGTGGTGGCGGGCACCCTACCGGCCTGTACGGCGGAGTCGGATCGACGTTCCCCATCTTTCTGGCTACAGCACGGATACCGCCGGTGGCCGGGCGAGCGCCTCGCGGAGCATGCCACCACCGCCCGTCGCTGCACCCCTCCTTCTTCCTCCGAGTGCGCATGGCAACGCACGCAGCGTTGATGCCAAATCGGCCTCCAGCGCTTATTTGATAAGCGCCAGCAGCTCTTGATTCAGTAGCAAAGCTGCGGCAAAGCCCTGCACGCAGATCCCTCTGCTGCGCCGCCAAGCCGCACGCCGAACGCATCCCGAGCGCGGTCGCCCGCGTCACACCCCTGTCATGTGCACTTCCTAGAGTCCCTCAGGTCTTCAACCCAAAGCGAGCGCCCATCCAGTGCTTCGCAACGACTCCAGAGGAAAATCTGATGAAACACAAAGTGTGGTGCGCCGCATTGGCTGGCGCTTCGATGCTGATGACCGCCTGTGGCGGCAACGACGGTCCGGCGGTGCCGACCAAGAACGTGTTGTTCTTCCTGGGCGATGGCATGGGCATCACCACCATGACGGCGGCGCGCATCTACCAGGTGGGTGAAGACGGTGAACTCACCATGGACCAGCTGCCCGAAACGGCCTTCGTGCACACCTACTCGGCCGACGGCCAGGTGACGGACAGCGCGCC
>JAFGXB010000209.1 GCA_016936875.1 Burkholderiaceae bacterium
ATCGCGGATGGCGCGGATGACCAGGGAGGACTCCTGGTAAATCAGGAAGGCGCCCTTTTGCGTTTCCGAGGCGTCGCGCACGGCGCTCCACAGCTTGAGCAGATAGTTCAAGTCCCACTGCAATTCTTCGGCGGTGCGCCCGATCCCCGCGGTACGGGCAATCAGGCTCATGCCTTCGGGGTGCTGCAACTGGTCCATCGCCTCGCGCAGTTCCTGGCGGTCTTCGCCTTCGATGCGGCGGCTCACGCCACCGCCGCGCGGGTTATTGGGCATGAGGACCAGATAGCGCCCGGCCAGAGAGACAATGGTGGTCAGCGCTGCGCCCTTGTTGCCGCGCTCTTCCTTTTCCACCTGCACCAGCATTTGCTGGCCTTCGCTGATCACATCCTGAATGCGCGCCTGGGAAGGGGAGACGCCTTCCTTGAAATACTGGCGGGAAATTTCCTTGAAGGGCAGGAAGCCGTGGCGTTCCTCGCCGTAGTCGACGAAACAGGCTTCGAGTGAGGGCTCGACGCGGGTGACGACGGCCTTGTAGATATTGCCTTTGCGCTGTTCGCGCCCGGCCTGTTCGATATCGATGTCGAGGAGTTTCTGTCCATCGACGATGGCCACGCGCAATTCTTCCGACTGCGTGGCATTGAACAACATGCGTTTCATTTCAAAGCTCCTGGCCGCGCAATGCGGCCGATACAAAGCGGGCGGTCAAGCGCCCCCATGCGTTGATCACCGGAGCTGAAACCAGGCGCTGGAAAGCCGCGTCAGACGCGGCGCCCAGGGCTGGCAGAATCAGACAATACGCGTGCAGGAAAACCCATCCCTCGCTCTCCAGCGGGACGCATCATTTTTGCGGCGCCAGGCGTTTGGCCCAGGCGCAAAGAGGCGTTGAGTGCGGCGGCAATCGAGCGCTGCACGCGAGGAGAAAGTTTGGGGTGGGTGAGCACAAGCAGGTTTCGCAAACGGCAACGGCACACAGCACGATGTCGGGGCTGTGATGCGGTCGTAGGCGAAGAGTCGATTCAAGGGTTCCAGATCCAGGATGGCAAAGCCAATCGTGCGTCACGTGCGTCCGACGCAATTGCGCGACAGCATCGTTCGGGCTTTGGGCCAACGCTCATTTCGATGAAGTCTGTTCACCTTGCCGCAGCCAGAAACGGCAGGGCGGCAAAGCAAACAGTGCGGAGCCGAATCTAGAATGTGAGCCCTGCCACAGCGGTTTTATCGGCCTCGCGCCGGTCCGGAATAACCCGGCAGGCTTGCAAGACGCAATCGGGGCGGCACCCACTTCAATCTTGGCACATCGCGGCGTTGCATCATGCAACTCCGCGGAAATATTGCCAAAATTTGTTCTTCCAACTCCACAACTTCACGCCAGATTATATGCACACTGCCCCATCGCCCCAGGTCCGGCTGCTCCAGGTTGGGGATGCAGGGGAAGGTCAGCGGCTGGATAACTTCCTGGCCCGCCAGCTCAAAGGGGTGCCGCGCAGCCATATTTACCGCATCGTGCGCTCGGGGGAGGTGCGGGTCAACGGCGGGCGCGCCAGTGCGGATCAAAAGCTGCTCTCCAGCGATCAGGTGCGCGTTCCGCCCGTGCGCGTGGCGCAGGTGGACGCGCCGCGCGCCGCGCCTGCCGTGCAGTTTCCCATCGTGTTCGAGGACGACCATCTGCTGGCGATCAACAAGCCCGAAGGCGTGGCCGTGCACGGCGGCTCCGGGGTCAGTTTCGGGGTGATCGAGGCGTTGCGCGCCGCGCGGCCTACGGCAAAATTCCTCGAATTGGTGCACCGGCTCGACCGCGACACCTCCGGTTTGCTGCTCATTGCGAAAAAACGCAGTGCGCTGACCGCGCTGCACGCGGCGCTGCGCGAGCGCCACGCCGACAAACGCTACCTCGCGCTGGTTGCAGGGCTGTGGTCGCGTGGCGCGGTACTGATTGACGCGCCGCTGCATAAATATCTACTCGCAAATGGCGAACGCCGCGTGCGGGTGGACGCACAGCAAGGGCAGGAGTCGCGCACCCAGTTTCGGCCGCAAGAGCAGTTTGTTTTGAACGACTTGCAGGACTGGGGCGGGCTGACGCTGTTGCAGGCCCGTTTGCTGACTGGGCGCACCCACCAGATCCGGGTGCATCTCGCGCACAGCGGGCATCCCATTGTGGGCGACGACAAATATGGCGATGACAGCCTGAACGCGGCACTGGCGCGCGGGCAGGTGGCCGGGCTGCCGCCGTTCAAACGCATGTTTTTGCACGCGGAGTCTCTTGCCATTGCGCACCCCGCCACGGGCGTGCGGCTGGAACTGCAGGCGCCGCTGCCGGAAAGCTGTGTGCAGTACTTGCATCATTTGCGGGCACAATGCGCGCAATCCTGACTTCCTGATCGAGCGCCCGCCATGCACCGCCAGAATTACGACCTGATTGTGTTCGACTGGGACGGCACGCTGATGGACTCGACTGCGGCCATTACCGGGGCCATCCAGCAAGCCTGCGGCGACATGGGACTGGCCGTACCCAGCCGTGAGGCGGCGTCGTATGTCATCGGACTCGGCCTGGAAGACGCGCTGCGTCATGCCGCGCCAGACTTGCCGCATGCCGACTATCCGCGATTGGCTGCGGCGTATCGCAAGCATTACTTTGCGCTCGATGGACAACTTGTGCTGTTTGACGGGGCGCTGGCGTTATTGCATGAACTCAAGTCCGCCGGGTACAACCTGGCGGTCGCCACCGGCAAGTCGCGCGTTGGGCTGAGCCGGGCGATGGACCGGCCCGAATTGCGCGGCCTGTTCGACACCACGCGCACGGCGGACGAAACCTTCTCCAAGCCGCACCCGGCCATGCTGCATGAAATCATGGCGGAACTCGCCAGTCCGCCGCGCCGCACCGTCATGGTGGGCGACACCACGCATGACCTGCAAATGGCGCGCAATGCCGAATGCGACGCCATTGGCGTGAGCTATGGCGCGCATGACATTGCACAACTGGAATCGCTGGCCCCGGCCGGTCTGGTGCATTCCGTGGCGGAACTCCGGGGCTATCTGGCGGAACACGGTTGACAACTGCCCGCGGCAGCGCAGTGCGCTGTCGCGGGCAGTCCCTTACATCTGCGGACGCATCACGTTCGGGATGTTGATCGCCGGGGTATTCACCACCGGCACGGCGACCGAGGGCGTATTGACAACCGGCACATTCACACTCGGCGTGGCGATGGTCGGCACATTGACCGAAGGTGTCGCCACCGAAGGGACGTTGACCGACGGTGTGTTCACCGAAGGCACATTCACAGCGGGAGTGTTGATCACCGGCACGGTGACCGCGGGTGAGGTGACCGCAGGCACGTTCGGCGTTTGCACAGAAGGCACTTGCGTGATGGCTTGCGCACTAATTTGCGCACCCATTCCGGCGCCAAACCCTTGGCCAATGGCCGGGTTGTCAACGCGGGGCGCATTGCCTGCGGTGTTCTGCGCGCCATATTGGCTCTGTGTGCTTGTGCGCGTTTGAACGGTTTCACGGTTCGTCGCTTCCGTCCGCGTTTGCGCACCGGCAGAGCCGGACCGGGTCAGTGTCGGGGTCTGGGTCTGGGTTTGTGATGTGGTGCGTGTTTCTGCACGGGTCGTTGCCGACTCGGAGTTGCGTGTTTGTGTGGCAGGTTTGCCCTGTTGATCTGTCGTGCGCGTCGAAGCCGTCGCGGAATACTGGCCGTCTCTGGCAGATTGAAGCGCGGTTTGCGCGCTGGCAATGCCAAATGAGAGCGAAACGGCAGCAACAGCGGCGGACAGAACGGTGAGGGTACGGGTCTTGGACATGATGTTTCTCCTGGAGGCGAAGGGTTGGTTGCTTCACGGCGAGTGGTAATTATTCCCACGTCAACGCTTGTGTTTATAATAGTGGCAAAATTTCCCACGTCAAGTAAATCCGCGCTGCTCTATCCTCGTTCTATGTACGACGCTCTCAAATCCGCCGCTTTGTCCATCTTCCGGCCCTTCGTGCGCTACCTCATCACCCAGGGCTGGACCTATGGCGCGCTGACGGAACTGCTCAAATTTGTCTATGTGGGCGAAGTCATCGCGCTGGATGAGCGCAATGGCAAGCCGACGCCAACGGACAGCCGGGTGAGTCTGCTCAGCGGCATTCATCGCAAAGAGGTCCGGCGCTTGCGCGAGGAATTGCTGGCGGGGTCTGGGCAGATCGCCCTGCGGCATGGGGCGAATATGTCCGCGCAAGTGGTCGCCGCCTGGGTGGCCTGCGAGGCTTACCGGGATGCGCAGGGCGAGCCGCGCGCTTTGCCGTTGCGGGCTGCGGAGCCTGCGCCCAGTTTCGAGAGTCTGGTGCGGCTGGTGAAGGCGGATATGCGGCCGCGCACGGTGCTCGACGAGTTGCTGCATGCCGGCGTGGTTGAACTGCATGAGGATGAAGTGAAGCTGGCGCGCAGCGGCTATGTCTCGGACTTGCCGGAGGACCGGCTGGCGTTCATGGGTGCGCACATCGGGGATCACCTGCGCGCCACTGTGCACAACCTGGAAGGACGCGCGCCGTATCTGGAGCAGTCGGTGTATTTCGACGACTTGCCTCCGGGGGCCGTGGACGCGGTGCGCGATGACTTGCGGCAACTGGGAGAGCAGGTTTTGCAGGAGGCGTATCAGCGCATTGCGCGGGCGGAGCAGGCCGGTCGCGCGGAGCGGCCGGAGGGGCAAGGCGGCGACAAAAAACGTCTGCGACTGGGTGTCTATTACTACGAAGAGGGCACGCAGTCTTCCCGCCCGGACGGAGAGTCCCAATGAACGTCTTGCAACGAACGCGCTGGCCGGTTTTTCGCACGCTGGGTGCCGTTTTGATCGGCCTGCTGCTGGGTGTGGCCGGATCGGTGGCGGCGACGCCGGGGGGCATTGGCGGAACGGGGATTGATTCGGGCGGAATTGGCGGCACCGGGATCAACCCAGGGGGCATTGGCGGCACGGGCATTGTGGCCATCGGCCCGGTGCAGCGCTTCGGCAGCATTTTTGTCAATGGCGGGGAATATGAGCTTCCTCAACAGACGCGTTACAGCGTGGACGGACAACCCGCCTCGGAACGGCACTTGCATCTAGGCGACGCGGTGCATGTGCATGCTGTGGATCGGGGCGGACGGCTGGATGCGCTGGATGTGCGCATCGAACACGCCGTGATCGGGCGCGTGTCGCGGATCGACCGAGCTGCCGGGCAGGTGGTGGTGCTGGGCCAGACCATCGCGCTGCAGCCGAGCACCTTGCTGCGCACCGATCACGACGCGCCTTTGCCGCTGTCCGGCCTGTCCGTGGGGGATGTGGTGCGTGTGTGCGCGCTCGATCAGGGCGCGGGGCATTGGCAGGCGTTGCGGGTGGTGCGGCTGTCTAGCCCTGCGGCGCAGCAGGCCGCCGCCTTCTTGCTCCGTGGGCGTGTTCAGGCAGTCAGCGCCAATGGGCAAGGGGTGCGCATCCAAGGTGTCTGGTTCCAACTTGGGCGCAATGTGTCGCGGACCCAGTGGACTGTCGGGGCGCAGGTGGTGGTGCGCGGCACCCAGGAACGGCAGGTCAATGTGATTGACTCCGTGCAGCAGTCTTCCGCCGCCGCCGTTCCGGTCGGCGCTCGTGTGGTGATGGTTGGCTATTTGCAGCAAACGCCGCAGGGCTGGGAGTCGCATGGCCTGCGCGTTGAAGGCGTCAATGCCGTGTTGAACGCCGAGTTGCAGTCCGCCGCCAGGACGCATCTTGCGCCGCTGGTCATTGTCGGCACATTGCAATATGCGCAGACCGTGGTGGCCGAACGTGTGATTCCGAACGTGGACGCCATGCAGTTCGCGCTGCCGCCGCTGTCTGCTGGGG
>JAFGXB010000210.1 GCA_016936875.1 Burkholderiaceae bacterium
AACAGCAGAGTAGGTTGTTCACCTGGCTCAATTTTGGGTCGGCACGACCCTCAAAAGCGGCTCAGTTTTCGGTCGGCGCCAACACGTTTGATCAACAGCGGCGCCCGGGCCGTAGTTGGTGCGATTCACTTCCGTGGCAGCCGCGCCTTACGCCGCCGAACAGCATCCTGCCATAGACACCGAGCACTGCCCAACAAAGAAAAGCCGCGCGAGCTAGAATTCGGGTTAACCATTAGAAAAAGGTGCCATCATGGGCATGCTGAAATCACTCATTAACCTCCTCTTCGGCTCGAACGGCAGCAATGCCGAGACCATTCGCTTTTTTGCTGTGCGCACAACAAGCCTCAACGAGTTGGAACTGATGCTGCGCAACGGCGGCGCCAAACACCGTCATTGACGGCTCAGTTGCGCAGACGCTTCTGTGCTGCGGCGGGCAATCACTCCACGAGTTTTTCGAGCTTGGTTTTATCGAAGTGTTCTGTGCGCATGGCCTCCGGCGGGCAGGCCTCCGCCGGGCAAACGCCGTGACGTTCGAGCGCCTGCCAGAGCAAGGCCACTTGGTGCTCAAGTTGCGCGGCGTGGTCGATCAGACCGAGCACGGCGCGTGACTGCGGATCATCTCCATTTTGCGTGACTGCATAGGCGGAGAAGCCCATGCGCGCGGCTGTCGCTTCGCGCTGCTGCTCCACGTCTTTCTGGATGATGCGCGCCGGATTTCCCACGGCGGTGGCGCCCGCAGGAACCGCCTTGACCACCACGGCATTCGAGCCGATCCGCGCGCCCTCGCCCACGGTGAATCCGCCAAGCACCTGCGCGCCCGCCCCCACCACCACACCGGCCTCAAGGGTTGGATGCCGCTTTGCGCCTTTATAGAGCGATGTGCCTCCCAGAGTGACGCCCTGGTAGATCGTGCAGTCGTCCCCCACCACGGCGGTCTCACCGATGACCACGCCCATGCCATGATCAATGAACACGCGCCTGCCGATGGTGGCGCCGGGGTGGATTTCAATGCCGGTCAGCCAGCGGCCCCAATGCGAAATCCAGCGTCCCAGCCAGTGCCAGCCGCGCGCCCAGCAAGCGTGCGCAAGGCTGTGAAACAGCAAGGCATGCAGACCGGGATAACAGGTGACAACCTCCCAGGTGGAGCGTGCCGCGGGGTCGCGCTCCAAAATGATCTGGATGGTTTCACGCAGTCGTTGCAACATGGATCAAGCTCTTGGTGACGTATGAGAAGGAGAGGGCAGTGTATTGAAGGGGCGGAAAACATGCGCGTGCGCGGAACATGCGCGTGCGCGGGCGGAGTCCCGGAGTCCTCAACGCTGCGGCACCTTGCGCAGGATGGCGGCGCACACACCTCGCAGGATCTGCACTTCTTCGCGCGACAGCGCGGCGCGTGAAGTCAGACGCTGCAGGCGCGGCAGAAGCTTGCGCGGTGCCTGCGGATCGAGCACTTCCAACGCGAGCAGCGCCTGCTCCACATGAGACAGCAAGCCGTCGACTTCGCCAGCCGTTGCCGCAGCAACCTCGGTTTGCGCGGCTTGCACGGCGTGCACGCCAAGGGCCTTGCGCCACTCCCACGCAATCACTTGCACCGCCTGCGCCAGGTTGAGCGAGGTGTAGGTGGGGTTTGCGGGAATGCTCAGCAGCGCGTCGCAGCGGTACACATCCGCATTGCTCAGACCGAAGCGCTCACTCCCGAACACAAAGGCCACGCGCCGACCTTGTTGTGCACTGCGCAGTGCCAGCTCCGGCAACCAATCTGGTGTGTGCAGCGGCGGCCCGAAGTCGCGCACCCGCGCAGACAAGGCCACCACCAGCCCGCAATCCGCCACCGCGGCAGACAAATCGGGCTGTGTTTGCGCAGCCTGCAACACGTCCTGCGCACCACTGGCAAACGCCACGGTCTCGGTCTGCGTGAGCACATCGGCAAAGCGCGGCGTCACAAGGCGCAGGTGGCCGAATCCCATGTTCTTGATGGCGCGTGCCGCAGCCCCCACATTGCCTGGATGACTGGTGCCGACGAGGACGAAAACCGTCTCGTCCGGTATGTGGGCAGACACCGGCTGCGCGGCGTCGATAAAATGCGCGTCTTTCATCTGTTCTTTGTCACTCCCCGAATCTCTCGCGCCATTGTCGTTGCTGGCGCCCAGGACACCATGCACCCCATGCTCAATGTGGCCGTTCGCGCAGCACGCGAAGCCGGCAAAATCATCAACCGCGCGAGTCTCGATATCGATCTGCTTCGTGTTGCGCAAAAAGCCGCCAACGATTTTGTCACCGAGGTGGACCGCGCAGCAGAGCAGGCCATCATCGACGTGCTGCTCAAAGCCTTCCCGCAGCACGGCATTCTGGGCGAGGAGACCGGCAATACCTCCGGCGATGCCACTTCAGAATATCAGTGGATCATTGATCCGCTGGACGGCACCACCAACTTCATCCACGGCATGCCGGTCTATGCCGTCTCCATCGCCCTGGCGCATCGCGGCGTGGTGCAGCAGGCCGTGGTCTACGACCCCACGCGCGACGAACTCTTCACCGCAACGCGCGGCGCCGGCGCGTTTCTCAACAGCCGCCGTATTCGCGTCTCCAACCGCGTGCGGCTGGAAGACAGCCTCATCGGCACCGGCTTCCCGTTCCGCAAAAACGACGACATCGACACCTATCTGGAGATATTCAAACTTGTGGCACAACGCTGTGTCGGCCTGCGCCGCCCAGGCGCGGCCGCCATCGACCTGGCCTATGTGGCCGCAGGGCGTTACGACGGATTTTTTGAAACCGGACTCAAACCCTGGGACATCGCCGCCGGCAGCCTGCTCATCACCGAAGCTGGCGGACTGGTGGGAAATTTCGCCGGGGAAGGCGACTTCCTGTTCAACGGGGAAGTGTTGGCCGCCACCCCGCGGGTTTACGGCCAGCTTGTCGGCCTGCTGCAGCCCTACTCCAAGGTCTCCCCAATCAAATCGGACGAAAGAGCCGCAGTGCATGCCCCGGCCAGGGCAGATGCGCTCGTCACCACACAGAGCGCCGCAGCAGGCAGGAACAGTGCAGGAACCCTCGCCATGCCTGAAGCCAAGCGCCCCAAAGCCATCCCGCGCCGCATCAAGGCGAGCGATGTGGCCAAGCCCAGACCAATCGAAAAATCTTCCCCGCCCTCGGTGTACAAGCCCAAGCGCAGCAAGGATTAAGGCGTGCAACACATTGAAATTGTTTGATTTTTTTCTCGCTTCCCATTTTTTTGCTGCGCTGCACAAATTCTTCTTGCAATTCGGGGCCTGCGTCCTAAAATAGCTCTTGTGCAGTGCACAAAGAACCAGGGCAGGCCGTCATCAAGATGACACCGTTCCAGGTTCAGAATGTGTTGGCTGCCACCCCGTAGCCAATACCCCCGACCCTTAGGAGAGACATCATGATGACCCCCGAACAATTCGCCGCCGCCCAAAAAACCCAGTTCGAAGCCCTTTTCGGCTTGGCCAGCAAATCCATGGACAACATGGAAAAACTCGTCGATCTGAATATGCAAGCGCTGAAAACCACGCTGCAAGAAAGCGCCGAGCACACGATGGCGCTGATGTCGGTCAAGGATGTGCAAGAGCTGTCGAGCCTGCAATCGGGCTGGATGCAGCCCATGGCGGAAAAAATGCTGTCCTACACCCGTCATGCCTACGAGATCACCTCTGGCGCGCAGGCCGAACTGGCCAAGACTGCGGAATCGCAGTTTGCCGAATCGCACAAAAAATTCATGGACCTGGCCGAATCCGCCGCCAAGAATGCCCCGGCTGGCTCCGAAACCGCCGTGGCCATGATGAAAAGCGCCATGAACGCCGCCAACAATGCCTACGACTCGGTGCAGAAGGTCACCAAGCAAGCTGCGGAAGCGGTTGAGGCCAATATGAACGCCGTCACCAGCACGGCAATGAAGGCTGCGCAATCCACGCGCACCGCTGCCAAGCGCGCCGCAGCCTGAGCGTCGTTTCTGCTAACACGGCGTGTCGTCTTTTGATGGCGGGCTGCGTTAGAGCTGAACAGGGCAAGTCGGCAAGTCCATCAAAAATCGCCGTTTCGCCCAACAAGTTGTCTCCTCGGTACCCCAAAGGTACCCTTCTACAGCCGGTCTTCTGACCGGCTTTTTTTTGGGTGGGTCAATGCGCGCAGACCTGGCGATCCAGGGCACCAAGCAAGGCGCTCAGCACTTGCAGCGTGGGCATGGAGTGCTGCGCACGACGGGCCATTTCCAGGGGGGCGTGCAGCAGCGCGGCAATTTCCAGCGCCCGTCCTCGCTCCAGGTCCTGGAGGGTAGAGATTTTCACGGGGCCAATGCCGCGGGCAATCTCCAGGCGCTGGTCGATGCTCACCAGCGGATCGCAGTCATAGGCTCGCGCCAGATCCATGATTTCGGCCATGCCTGCGCGAATGATGGCAATGAGTTCCGGGTTGTCGCAGATGGCGTCCATCCGCGCACGGGTCAAACCCGCCACCGGGTTGAAGGTCGCATTGCCGACCAGCTTCATCCAGATCGCGTCACGAATGCGCGGCGTGGCTTGCGGATCACAGCCTGCGGCACTGAACAGCGCCGCGAGCGCCTGCACCCTGTCAGTGAGTTGGTGCGTGGGCTCGCCCAATACATAGCGATACTGCCCGTTCCCGCGAATGACTCCGGGGCTGACGACCTCAGCGCTGGCATGCACCACGCAGCCCACCAGATGCGCCGGAGCCAAGTCGGCCAGCATGCGTCCGCCTGGATCAATGCTCTCCAGATGCGCGACGCGACCGTCCACACCCTTTGCATAGGCGCTGGAGTCGCCATGGAAATACCACCACGGCACACCGTTGATCGCGGGCAGCACCATGGTGTCGGGTCGAAGCAGGGGACGCAGTTGCGGCAGGACTGGTGCGATCTGATGCGCCTTCAGTCCCAGAATGACCAGATCCTGCGGACCAAATGCTGCGAGGTCGTCACTGGCCTGCACCGCGACACAAAGGCGCTCACGCGGATCGTCCAGGCACAGCCCGGAGGTGCGCATGGCGTGCAAATGCGCACCGCGCGCCAGTACGCCCACCGCATGCCCGGCCGCGGCCAGTTTCACCGCCAGGGTGCCGCCCACGGCGCCAGCCCCCACCACCACAATCTTCCAGGACTTTGACATCGATTGCTCCGACGTTGTCTGCGACTGATTCGCAGAGTGTGCGGCCACGCGGCCTGCCAACGACAATAGCACGCCAAAACCCACCATGCTGACGCCCCGCCAAGTTCTCATCCTCGTGCATGGCCGCTACTTCACCAGCGGTCTGGTGTCTGCCGTCGGTGTGGCCGCTCTCGGTCTGCTGACCTACGCGCTGGCAGGCCTCGGCCCGGCGATTGCACTGGGCAGCGGTGCGCTCACGGTGTGCTTTGCCGACAATCCCGCGCCCACCCGGGTCAAGCGGGTGGAACTGGTGTTCACCAGCGTGGCCAGCACCGTGGCGTTCGCGCTGGTCAGCGCCAGCCTGTGGTGGCCGCCGGTACAGATTGCGCTCATTCCGCTGCTGGGTTTTTTCAGCGGACTGATTGCGGTGTGGGGCAAGCGGGCGCTGGCCATGAGTTTCAGCGTGCTGTTCATCTCGGTCATCACCCTGGGCTCCCCGGCCATGCAGGGCCCGGCGCAGCTTGCCGCCGCCGTGGCGCTCTTTCTGCTCGGGGCGCTGCTCTACACCGTCTATGCCCTGCTTCTGGCGTATTGGCTGCGGCGGCGCACCAAGCAGCAGGCCCTGGCCGAGTTGCTGGCGCAGCTTGGTCTGTTCGCCCGCTGGCTGGCTGACAACCTCGACGCGAACTCCTCCGGTGTAGGTGGTGCCGTGGTGCATCTCACCGCGATCAACGACACTCTGCAGAACACCCGCGACATCGTGCTGCGCGACGTGAATACCGACGCCGATCGCGCCCTGGCCGCGCGCCTCATCCTGTTGCTGGAAGTCAACGAGGCGCTGCTGGCCAGCCAGACCGACGCCGACCTGATCCTGAGCCAGTTCGACGCCACCCCGGTGCCCGATGCGCTGCGCGACTGGGCCCAGCGCATTGGCAATGCCCTCGACCAGCGCGCGGACGCGCTGCTGCGCGGTACGCGCGCCACCACCTTGCCCGCCCACCTGCCCTGCGCGCAAACCATCGCCCATGCCCTGGACACCTTGCAGCCCAGCCACCCCAGCGCGGCGTTTGATCAGGCGCGCATGGCCCTGCGCGCCAGCGCCGACAAGCTGCAGCGCATCACCGACCTGCTGGGACAACTCCCGCTGACCGACACGCCAACCGACACCGATCCGCTGCACGGCATGGACCTGCAGGCATTCCTCAGCCCCTTGCGCTACGACCCGCGCGCGCTGTGGCAGTCGATCCTCTGGGAATCCCCCATCCTGCGCTACGCCATCCGCCTGTCCCTGGCCATGCTGGCGGGCGAACTTGTGCTGCGCGCCCTGCCCTACCACCCGCATGATTACTGGGTGCTGCTGACCATTGGCGTCATTCTGCGACCCAACTACAGCGTCACCCGCCAGCGCATCAAAGACCGGGTACTCGGCACGCTGCTGGGCTGCATTCTGGTTGCCGCACTGTTGAGCCTGCATCCCTCCCTCGCGGTGATGACTCTGGGCGTCTTTGTCTCCCTGGCGCTGGCGCGCACGTTCATCACCCTCAATTACCGCTTCACCGCGCTGTTCGCCAGCGTCAACGCCTTGCTGCTCGTCGCCCTGCTGGAGCCCGGCAGCCCGTTTCTCATCACACAACGCCTGCAGGACACCTTGCTGGGCGCCGCGCTGGCCTGGGCCTTCAGCTTCGTGCTGCCGCGCTGGGAGGCCAAAGATCTGCGCCGCCAGGTGGACGCCCTTCAGCGGGCCGCACTGGGCTATGCCAAAGCCGTGCTCGACCCGCACCACGTCAGCGATCTGAACTACCGGCGCGAGCGCAAGCGCATACAGGACGCCCTTGCCGCCGTGGGCGGGCTGCACGCCCGCATGCTGGAAGAACCGCGCCAGCGCCAGCACATGCTGCGCGAACTCGCCGCCTTCATCGCCCACAGCGACGCGCTCAGCGCCCACCTCGCCACCCTGCGCGTGCTGCGGGCGCAGCGCGGTGACCGCTTGCTTGCCGCCACGGAGCGCGAGCGCCTGCACAACACCCTCACCTTGCTCGAAGGCTACCTCACACCAGACGGCAACCCGGCGTGCGCCGATGCAGCCGGGGTCGGCCCCGTGGACAATCCGGTGGAGCGCCGCCTGCGCGAGGTGGAAGCCGAAGCGCGCACCATGGCCCGCCTGTCGCGGCAGATCCTTTCCCCAGCAGCCACTTAAAATAGTCGTTTGCCCGGCAACGCCCGCACGCGCTGGCAACATCACCTTTTTGCCGCGCCCTCCCCAGCCTCCCCCGCCATGACTTCCAAGCGCCGCCTCTTCGTCACCACCGCCCTGCCCTATGCCAACGGCCCCTTCCATATTGGCCACATCATGGAATACATCCAGGCCGACACCTGGGTGCGGTTTCAGCGCATGCGGGGCAACGAGGTGCACTTCGTCGGCGCCGATGACGCCCACGGCGCACCCATCATGATTGCGGCTGAAAAAGCAGGCAAGACACCGCAGCAGTTCGTCGCCGACATTGCTAGCGGACGCAAGCAGTACCTTGACGGCTTTCACATCCGCTTCGACAACTGGCACAACACCGATGGCGCGGAAAACCACCAGCTCGCACAAGACATCTACCGCGCATTGCGCAAGAACGGCCTGATCGCGGTGCGCGACATTGAACAGTTTTTCGACCCGGTCAAAGGCATGTTCCTGCCCGACCGCTACATCAAGGGCCAGTGCCCCAAATGCGGCGCGGCCGACCAGTTTGGCGACGCCTGCGAAGTGTGCGGCGCGGTGTACGCCCCCACCGAACTCAAGCACCCCTACTCCGCGCTGTCGGGCGCCACGCCAGAGCTGCGCAAGAGCGAGCATTACTTCTTCCAGCTCTCCTCCGAGCGCTGCGCCGAGTTTCTGCGCCACTGGACGCAGGCGTCCAACGCCCACGGCCAGCCGCATCTGCAGACCGAAGTGCTGAACAAGGTGCGCGAGTGGTTCACCGTCGATGAAAACGGCCACGGCGGCCTGGCCGACTGGGACATCTCGCGCGACGCACCCTATTTCGGCATCGAAATTCCAGACGCGCCCGGCAAGTATTTCTACGTCTGGCTCGACGCCCCCATCGGCTATCTCGCCAGCCTGAAAAGCCACTTCGACAAAGGCCAGGCGGCGCAACACTGGCACGCGCCCTCGCGCACCGCGCAGAGCTTCGACGCCTTTGTGGCCGACCCGGCGGTGGAACAGGTGCATTTCATCGGCAAGGACATCGTGTATTTCCACACCCTGTTCTGGCCGGCCACGCTGCACTTCTCGGGCCGCAAGACGCCCAGCCAGATCAACGTCCACGGCTTCGTCACCGTGGGCGGCGAGAAGATGAGCAAGAGCCGTGGCACCGGCATCTCGCCGCTGAAGTATCTCGACATCGGCCTCAACCCCGAGTGGCTGCGCTACTACCTCGCGGCCAAACTGTCGGCGCGGGTGGAAGACGTGGACTTCACGCCCGAAGATTTCGTCGCCCGGGTCAACAGCGACCTCATCGGCAAATACGTCAACATCGCCAGCCGCGCCGCCAAGTTCATCAGCCAATACTTCGACGGCAAGCTGGGCTACGCCGAGCCCGTCACCGCCCTGCGTGACACCGCCCAGGCGCTGGCCGACGACGTGGCCGCAGCCTTTGAAGCGCGCGAATACGCCCGCGCGCTGCGTGAAATCATGGCCTGCGCCGACCGCATCAACACCGCGTTCGACGCCGCCCAACCCTGGATTGCCGCCAAGGACGAGGCCCGCCGCGCCGAACTGCAAGACGCCTGCTCGCGCGCGCTGGCGGGCTTTTGGCTGCTGTCCGTCATGCTCACGCCGGTGCTGCCCGCGCTGACCGCCCGCGTGGCGCGCGAACTGTTCGGCCTGGAGCGCGACTTCGTCTGGAGCGACGCCGCCGAACTGCCGCAACACACCGCGCCCTACCAGCACCTGATGCAGCGCGTCGACCCCAAACTGCTCGACAAACTGTTCGACAGCGACACCCCCGCAGCAGCGTCGGCAACCCCAGTCGCCGTTTCGACCAACGGCAAACCCATGACCCCATCCACCCCGCCCGACACAGCAGCACAAGACGCCTTCATCACCATTGACGACTTCGCCAAGATCGACCTGCGCATTGCCCGCATCGCCCACGCCGAAGCCGTGGAGGGTTCGACCAAGCTGCTGCGTCTCACGCTCGACGTCGGCGAAACCACGCCGAACGGCCAGCCACGCACACGCAACGTGTTCTCGGGCATTTCCAGCGCCTACGCGCCCGAAGATCTGATCGGCAAACTCACCGTGCTGGTGGCCAATCTCGCGCCGCGCAAAATGAAATTCGGCATCAGCGAAGGCATGGTGCTGGCCGCAAGCGCCGCGGATGAAAAAGCCCAGCCCGGCCTCTACATCCTCGAACCCCATACCGGCGCGCAACCCGGGATGCGCGTGCGCTAACTCCCTGCAATACAGTTGCGTCGCCCCCAATCCTTCTCTCGGCACCATGAAATTTCGTTCTGGCGTTTTCCGGCGTGATGTTCGCACTGATGGACAGACTGTCGGGCATCAAAACGGATAGTCACTGCGCCGGTTAGGCTGGTTTTTTTGCTGGAGACCCCATGGCCGCACTCGACGACATCATCCGCAACTTTCCCGACACCGACTGGAGCGCCACCCCCGCAGAGCACGCGCCGACCACCCATGTGGAGCACCTGCTCGAAGGCGGACATGTGCTGTGCTTTCCTCATCTGGCGTTTGCCTTGTCGGTGGAGGAACAGCGCTTTCTCACCCCCGCCATCAGCGACGGCAAGGCCAAGAACATCAGCCTGCGCGACGACGGCAGCCTGCGCGGCGCCTCCGGCAGCGCGCAAGACCAGGCCGCCTTGCGCGACATGATCCAGCGTTTTTCCACCCAGGCGCAGAACCTGGTCGACCGTTTGTTTCCGCACTATCACGGCAAGCTGCGCGCAGCCAAGGCATCCTACCGGCCGATGCAGGTCGAAGGCCGCGACACCAGCTGGCGCAAGGACGATACCCGGCTACATGTGGACGCCTTCCCGTCCAACCCGGTGCGCGGCGTGCGGCTGCTGCGCGTGTTCACCAATCTCAACCCCGCGGGTGCGCCGCGCAAGTGGCGCGTGGGCGAGCCCTTCCCCGAGTTTTTGCACCGCTTTGCCCCGCGGCTCACCCCGCCTGTGCCCGGCTCCGCTGCGGTATTGCGTGCGCTCCACATCACCAAATCCCACCGCACGGATTACGACCACTACATGCTGCAGTTGCACGACAAAATGAAGGCCGATCTGGCCTATCAAAAAGACGCGCCACAGCGTGATGTCGACTTTGCCCCCGGCACCACCTGGGTGGTGTTTTCCGATCAGGTGCTGCACGCCGTGATGGGCGGGCAATACATGATGGAGCAGACCTTCTACCTCGAACCCACACACCTGCTCTACCCCCATACCGCACCGCTCAAGGTGCTGGAAGACATGCTCGGCAAGGCCCTGCTGCCAGCCGCATGAACGCGCAGGGCCGCTCCCAAGCGTTCATTCCGCAGCGCGAAGCGCGGAGGATCGTCGATTGAACGCGCAGGGCCGCTCCCAAGCGTTCATTCCGCAGCGTGAAGCCCGGGGGGCGGCTCGGTGAGCGCCATCTCCCTGCCGCTGCAGTGGGGGCATGGCGGTTTGCCTGCATCGCCGCGCCGCATCCTGCTGGTGCAAATTTCAGCCATGGGCGATCAGGTACAGACGCTGCCGGCCGTGTCCGACATCGTCGCGCGCTGGCCCAGCATGGCAATTGACTGGGCGGTGGACGCGCGCTTCGCCGACATTCCGCGCCTGCATCCCGCCGTGCGCCAGGTGTTCGCGCTGCCGCTGAAAACCGTGCAGCAGCAGCGCAGCCTCGCCAAATTGCGCGAATTACGCGCCGTCGTACGCGCCTTGCGCGCCGAGCCTTACGACCTGGTGTGGGACCCGCACAGCGTGCTGAAGAGCGCCATCGTTTCGCGCCTCGCCCGCAGCCCGCTGCGCGTGGGCTACCGTGCGCAAGACTGCGGCGGCGAACCGCTTGCGGCGCGCGCCTACCACCTGCACTTCGCGCGGCCCGCTGGTTTGCACGGCACCGAAGGACGCCGGGTGTTTGCCCAGGCCGTACTCGACACCGATCCAACCCGCCCTGTCGACTACGCCATCGACCAGCGCTTTGCCCATGCGGCCAACCCCGCAGCAACGCCCACGGTATTCCTCGCACACGGCGCGTCCAAACCCGAAAAACTCTGGCCGCTCGACCACTGGCAGCAACTCGCCGCCCGCCTGGTGCAGCGTGGCCTGCAACTGCAACTCGCCTGGGGCAGCCCGGCCGAGCTGGAGCGGGCGCAGCACATCATCGCCAGCCTGCCGACGGGAACAGCGCACCTTCTCGACCGCCGCAGCCTGCTGGACATGCTGCCGGTCATTGCCCAGAGCTGCCTCGTCATCGGCGTCGACACCGGCTTCACCCACCTGGCCGCCGCGCTGCGCCGTCCGGTGCTGGGCCTGTTCGTCAGCACCGGCCCCGAGCTGTTCACCCCGACCTCCCCGGATCTGGCGCGCACGCTCGGCGGAAATGGGGTGACACCCAGCGTCAGTGCGGCGTGGCAAGCCGTTCAGCAATTGCGCCAAGAACGTCAATACGGTTGAGGTGTCAAAGCCCTTGAACTCAAGTGCCCACCAGGTCCAGATCATGCAAACACCCCACCACGCCCGGCTGCTCACCCTCTGGCTGAGCCTGACTTTCGCCGCAGCCTTCGCCACACTCTGGCAAACAGCCAACGCGGCCAACGCGACCAGTCCGGGTAGCTGTGGCCCCGTCACGGCGCAAGGGCAACAGTTGCAGACCTTCCTCGATCAATCCGGTGTCGAGCATCTCTGGCTGCCCCATGTGCATGTGCACTGGCTGAGCGGCGAACCCGATCTGAAGCGTCCCACCAAGTCGCGCCGCGCCACGCATTGCAGCGGCTATGTCGCCGCCATGTCGGCGCGCTTGAATGTGCCGCTGCTGCGGCCACCCCAGCACCGCGCCGGTATGCTGGCCACGCCGCAGGCGCACTGGCTCAGCGGCGTCGGGAAAACACAGGGGTGGCGCGCCGTGAGCATGCAGCAGGCGCAAACCCTGGCGAATGCGGGTGAGTTTGTACTGGCGGTCTGGGCCAACCCTAATCCCCGACATTCGGGCCACATTGCCATCGTGCGACCCAGCGAACAAAGCGCAGCCCACCTCGCGCAGTACGGTCCCGAACTGACCATGGCCGGGCACATCAACGCCCTGCGCATCTCCACTGCGCGCGGCTTTGAAGACCACAAAGGCGCCTGGGTGGCGGGCGGAAAAGGCAGTGTGCGCTACTTCGCCCATACGGTGGATTGGGCGAAAGTCACGCTGCCGCAGTGAACGGGCGATTCGCGCCGGCTCACGCTTTACGCCATAAGGCCCAGATTGCGCGCGTTGTAATTGCCGATCTGCGGCACCACTAGTGGCAGCTCGCTGTCGGCCACACCCATCCAGCTCGCCAGCGTTGCGGCGAGCTGGTCGACGCTGGTTGTCGGCAGGAGCCGACCCTGGCCGACGTCGTCGGCGCCGTTGACCGAAATTTCGGGTTGCGCGCCCCAGAAGCGGCCGCCGCGCACGGCACCACCCAGCACAACGTGATGCGCGCCCCAGCCGTGGTCGGAGCCGTCGCCATTGGAGCTGAGAGTGCGGCCGAAATCGGAGGCAGTGAAAGCCGTCACCTGATTGGCCACGCCCAGTTCCATCATCGCCGCATCAAAACTGGCCAGCGCGCCGCCCACGCGGCCCAGCAGCGCGGGGTGCTGGGCGTTGAGGTTGTCGTGCAGATCGAAGCCACCGATGGAGACGAAAAACACCTGCCGCTTCACCCCCAGCGCCGCGCGGGCCGAGATCAGCCGCGCCACCATGAGCAACTGGCTCGCCAGCGGGTTGGTGGTGTCGAACGGCGTGGCGAAGTTGGCAGGTGCCGCAGCCAGTGCGGACGTCACCGTGCTTTGCGCCGTGATGGAGCGCGCCGTCACGCGGTTGAGTTCCTGCTCCATCCAGTGTGTGCGCTGCGCCGTGACCAGGCTGCGCAGCGCGTCCGAGCACGCCTGCGAGCCGTAGAGCGTGCTGGTCGCTGCGTTCACCCGGATCGCCCCGCCCGTGGAAATCTGGTACTGCACCGCCTGCTGCCCCGAGAGAAACACCGCGTTGCCCGACACATTGATCGCGGTGAACGTGGTGCTGCCGTTACTGGACAAAAACAGGTCGCCAATACGCCCGCCCCAGCCGGTAATGGCGCCCTCGGACATGCCGGCCTGCCACACGCTTGTCTGGTCGTTATGCGAAAACAGCTTGGGCGGCAACGGCACGCTCCGGGCCTTGTATTGCGCCACCGTGGTTGGCTGCACCAGGGTGCCGACATTGAACAGCACGCCCAGACGCCCGGCGTCGAAAGCGGGCTTGAGCGGCGCGAGCGTGGGCGCCAGCGCCCATTGCCGACCGCCGTCGAGCGCAACACTTGGCGTCAGCGCGGTTGCCGTGAGACTGTCGCGCGGCGTGGCGAGCGCCTGGCGGATGGCGGCATAGGCGTCATAGCTCGCCTGGTCATACGGCACCACGGTGTTGCCGTGGTCGTTGCCGCCATTCAAAAACACGCAGACCAGTGCCTTGTAGCCAGTGGCATCCGCCGCGGCGGCTTCGCCGATGCTGGCCAGGGTGAGCGCCCAGGGCGCGGCGCTGCCGACCAGGCCGAGAAGGGAGCTGCGACGCAGAAATTCGCGGCGCTGCAGATTGTTCAGTTTGCTGATGTGCATGGTCGCCTCAAACCTGAATTTGATATTCGGGTGCCGCCATCACCAACAGAATGGCTGCGCGCACGCGGTTGAGTCTGCCGGTGTCGGTGCTCGCCGCAATGCTGCCCACCGCCGCAGTGATCGTCCCCGCGGTCTCGGCGCTCAAGCGCCCACCAGCCAGCAGCAGGTTGTAGCGCGCTACGAGCGCCGTCGCGTCATTGGCCAGAGGAAGCTCGGCGGC
>JAFGXB010000211.1 GCA_016936875.1 Burkholderiaceae bacterium
ATGTCGCGGAGAAATTGCTGACGCGCCGCGAGCAGTGCGGCCTGCGCGGAACCATTCAACGCGTCGGCCATGCGGCCATCGGCCTGCGCCTGCGCGGGCAGACGCAACTGGCGGTTGAGGAGCAACTGCCATTCGTTGTAGCGCCCGCTGTCCGGCAGAGACTCGATGCGGCGTTGCTGCACCTGCGCCTGTGCGGTGAACTCGTTTGTTCCGGCGCGCAGTACAGCGCCGTTTTGCGCCGCAACCTGTTGCATGGACTGTGCCTCGCGCAGTACCGGCGTGGCGGCCAGGAGTTGGTCGACCGTGGCAACTTGCGGCAGGCTGGGGCTGGGCAGATCGCTGAGCGAGGGCAGGGCGGGTAGGCTGATTGGCCGCACTGATGTAGCGGCGGTTTTCGCATGACCTGCCTCTGCGGCCCAGCTTGGTGCGGTGGTTAGTGCAAGCGCCAGGGCGGCGGCCAGGGCACGCAAGGTTTGCGGTTGGGATAAGGGTTTCATCAGACGTTCTCCGTCGGTTGGGCCGCCGCTTCGGCTTCTTTGCGTTCCTGACGTGGCAGGCCGAAGCGGGCAAACAGCAGGGGCAGCAGCACCAGGGTCAGGGCGGTGGAACTCACCAGCCCGCCGACCACGACCACGGCCAGGGGCTTCTGGATTTCCGAGCCCGGCCCGGTGGCCGACAGCAGGGGGATGAGACTGAACGCGGTGATGGTGGCCGTCATCATCACCGGCCGCAGGCGGCGCATGGCGCCATCGCGCACGGCCTGCAACAGTGGCAGGCCGCGTTGCAACAGCTCGTTGAAGTGACTGACCAGCACCACGCCGTTGAGCACCGCAATGCCCAGCAGCGCAATGAAGCCCACCGAGGCCGGTACCGACATGTATTGCCCGCTGGCCCACAGCGCAATCACCCCGCCCACCAGCGCGAAGGGAATGTTGGCGAACACCAGCACCGATTGCCGCACGGAGCCGAACGTGGTCATCAGCAGCACAAAAATCAGTGCCAGCGCCACCGGCACCACCAGCCCCAGGCGGGCGGCGGCGCGCTGCTGGTTCTCGAACTGGCCGCCCCATTCCAGCCGCACGCCTTCCGGCAGCTTCACCTGGGTGGCCACGGCTTGCCTGGCGTCGGCCACATAGCTCACCAGATCGCGCCCGCTCACATTGGCCTGCACGGAGGCGAAGCGGCTGCCGTCTTCATGCGCCACCAGCACCGGGCCTTGCGTGGGGGTGAGCTTGGCGAGTTGCGACAGCGGGTAGGCGGTACCGTCCGGCGCGGTGATCATCACATGCGCAAACGCCTGTGGGTTGCTGCGCAGATCGGTGCCACCGCGCAGCAGCAGCGGGGTGCGGCGCACCCCTTCGAGCACCATGCCCTGTGGCTGGCCCTCGACCAGTGCGCGCAGGTCTTGCTGCAGGCTGTCCACGTCGAATCCGGCACGGCCTGCGGCGAGACGATCGACCTGCACCGTCAGGTATTGCACCCCTTCAGGCCGGGCGGACAGCACTTCCTGCGCGCCAGGCACGCTCTTGAGAACTTGTGCGACCTGTTGCGACAAGTCGCCAAGCTGCGCGATGTCCGGGCCAAAAATTTTCACCACCAGGTCGCCGCGCGCACCGGTCAGCATTTCCGACACGCGCATCTCGATCGGCTGAGTAAAGCCGAAGTCCACTCCGGGGAAGCGTTCCAGCACCTTGCGCATGGCTTCGATCACATCATCCTTGCTGCCCCTCCATTCCGAGGCCGGTTTGAGGACGAGGAAGGTGTCGGTTTCGTTCAGTCCCATGGGGTCGAGGCCCAGATCGTCGGAGCCGCTGCGGGCGACGATGGACTGGATCTCGGGCACTTCTTTGAGCAGCGCCTGCTGCACCCGCAGGTCGAGTGCGGCCGTGGCGCCCAGGCTGACCGAGGGCAATTTTTGCAATTGCACGATTACATCGCCTTCATCGAGCGTGGGCATGAAGGTTTTGCCCACGCGGGTATAGGCCCAGCCGGCGGCCACCAGCGAAACCAGCGCCAGTACGACGACGACACGGCTGTGGTTGAAGCTCCAGTCGAGCACGCGCTGATACCCCGCAGACATTTTGCGCACCAGCCAGGGGTCGGTGTGCGACGTGGTTTTCAACAGCAGCGACGCCATCACGGGCACGATGGTGAGTGCGATGAGCAGCGACGCACCCAGGGCGAACACGATGGTGAGCGCCACCGGCCTGAACAACTTGCCCTCCAGCCCTTCGAGTGTGAGCAGCGGCAGGAACACGATGGCGATGATGGCCACACCCGATAGCACCGGCCCCGACACTTCCGCAACGCCGCGCAGGATGCGCCCCAGCCGGTCGGTGGTTGCGCCGCCGGGGCTGTGATCCGGCGCGTGCTCCGGATCGTGGCTCATGTGGTTGACCAGGTTTTCCACCACCACCACGGCGGCGTCCACCAGCATGCCCAGGGCAATGGCCAGTCCGCCCAGGCTCATGAGGTTGGCGCTGAGGCCGAACCAGCGCATCAGAATGAAGGTGGCCAGCGCAGAGAGCGGCAGGGTGATGGCAACGACCAGGGCCGCGCGCCAGTTGCCGAGGAACAGCAGCAGCATCACCACCACCAGCACCACGGCCTCGCCCAGCGCTTCGAGCACCGTGCCCACGGCGCGTTCGACCAACTGGCTGCGGTCGTAGAACACGCGGATGGTCATGCCCTGCGGCAGACGCGGTTCCAGCTCGGCCAGGCGTGCTTTCACCCCGTGGATCACCTGCTGCGCATTGGCGCCGCGCAGACCGAGCACGATGCCTTCGACCGCCTCGCCCTTGCCGTCCGCGGTGACGATGCCGTAGCGCGTGCTGCTGTCCACACTGACCTGCGCCACGTCGCTCACCCGCACCGGGGTGCCGCGCACATTGGCAATCACGGTGTTGCGAATGTCATCGGCGTTGGCGAATGCGCCTTGCACCCGCACGATGCGCGTTTCTTCGCCTTCGTCCAGGCGGCCCGCGCCGTCGTTGCTGTTGTTGACCTGCAATGCGGTGCGCAACTGGTTGAGCGACAGCCCCCAGGAGGACAGCCGCGCCGGGTCGGGCTGCACCGTGTAGGCGCGCACATCGCCGCCCAGCATGTTCACGTCGGCCACGCCGGGCACCGTGCGCAGCACCGGGCGGATGAGCCACTGCAGCGCGCTGCGCTTTTCTTCCAGACTGGCGTTGCCCTCGATGGTGAACATGTACAGGTCGGATAGTGGCGTGGTGATGGGAGCCAAGCCGCCTTGTGCCGAAGCCGGCAGATCGCCGCGCACATTGGCCAGCGCCTCGCCCACCTGTTGCCGCGCCCAGTACACATCGGTGCCTTCTTCAAAGTCCACCGTGATGTCGGCAATGCCGTACTTTGAAACCGAGCGCACGATGCGCTTGTTGGCAATACCCAGCACCTCCTGCTCGATGGGCAGCACCACGCGGGTCTCCACCTCTTCGGGGGTCATGCCAGGCACTTTCATGATGATCTTCACCTGCGGCGAAGACACGTCGGGAAAGGCGTCGATGGGCAGCGCACGCCAGGCAAAAATGCCGCCCACCACCAGCGCCAGCATGGCGCCGATGGTCAGCAGGCGCTGGCGCAGCGCGCCATGCGTCAAGGACATCAAATTCATGGTGCCACCTCGCCCGCAGCAGCCTTGATCGCCACCACACCCGTGGCGGCAACTTTGTCGCCGGCCTTCAGCGGCCCGCTGACCATCACGGCGTCATTCAGGCGACCGGCCACGGTGACTGGAACGATGCGAAATCCCGCCTGATCGCTGACCAGCACCGCATCCTGTGCGTTGATCTGCGTCACCGCAGCCGGTGGCACGCGCCACACACCGGCCTGCGCGGGCAGGCTCAGCCGTGCCTGCACCACGCCGCCCGCCTGCAAATTGCCAGGCTGCGTGACGCGCACGCGGATCAGCACGCTCTGCCCCGCGTTCAGCGCGGTGGCCTTGGCCTGCACCACGCCCCGCGCCTGCAGCGCGGGCACCGTCACTTCGGCGCCCGGCTGCAACATCGCAGCCTGCTGCGGACTGGCGTCGATCTCCAGCCACAACTGGCCTTGCTGCGCAATGCGGAACAGCGGTGCGGCCATATCCACACGTTGCCCCGGCAGCGCCGTGGCCTCGGTGATGACCCCGCTGATCGGTGCGCGCAACACGGCCACGCCGTTGAGCGCGGCGCCGCCAGAGGCCAGCTTCAGCGCCAGATTGCGCTCGGCCAGCATGGCCTGTGCCTCGCGGCTTTGTGCCCGCGCGGTGTCGAGCCGCGCGCTGGGCGCGATGCCCTCGTTCACCAGCGTGGTGTCGCGCTGCAACTGGCGCTGTGCCAAGTCATAGCGGCTTTGCGCCTCACTGCGCTCGCGCTGCAACTGGGCAATTTGCGGGCTGCTGAGTTCGGCCAGCGGCTGGCCGCTTTTCACCATATCGCCCGGGTTGACCAGCAGCTTGGTGAGCAGCCCGGCCGCGGGCGCGGACACGACGGCTTGCTGCGACGGGGGCACCGTCACCCGGGCGGGCAGGTCGATCTGCGCGGCAGTCGCCGCCGCCACGACGGCCAGCCGCACGCCTAGCGCGGTTTGTTGGTCGAGCGACATGGCAATGACGCCGGGTGCTGCGGCTTGCGCCGCAACGGGCATGGCGAGGAGCGCCAGGCTCAACAGACTGGCGGACAGGGCGCACGCCAGCGGGGTGCGCGACAAAAAGACTTGGGACATGTTTTCTCCCGGCAGCGCCGGGCTCCATCTGGGACTGGGGCGATCATCCGCGTGACAGGTTTCCCCTGTGTTTCACGCGTGTTGCGGCGCAGTGACGCGGCAGCGCGTGCTGCCGCCAAAGCGCGTCAGGCCAGAGTGGGAGGCGGGGCCTGGGCCGGAGGCGGCAGGCCGTGGTGGACGCGCGGCAAGGCGCTGTCCGGTGTTTGCGGCCAGTGGGTGGCCGGGGCTGCAGAGGCAGATTGCTGCGCGAACGCAAGCGTGACGGGAAGCACCGACGGAAGGATTTCCTGGGCAACGAATGCATGGGCCAGACGGATCTGCGACAAACGCGATTGCGCAATCCCCGGGGCCAGCTCAATATCGCTCGGCTCGGGCGCATGGAGGGCCAGACCGGCCGGCTGCGTGGCGTGTTGATGGTTGTTGGCGATGCATGCCAGACCATCAAACTGCGGGCTGGCCTGCACTTCAGCCGTGGCGGACAGCGCATGAATGTGCCAGCCACTCTGGACTGGTTGGCCCAGATGTCCATGAATGAAGGGCATCAGCCCAAGCAGCAGCACCAGCATGGAAAACCAGGCTGTGCGCAGGGCGGCGAGTGCGGCGGACATGGCAGAGTTGCAGAAATTTGTAACAACTATAACCAGATCAACAAGACCCAGTGGAGCAGGGGGATATTGGCCAGCGCCCCGCGCGACGCCGCCGGGCGCGTTCGCAGCCTGTGCATTTCTAGAATGCCCGCATGAGCGTCGCGCGCAAACCCTCCCCGCCCGAGACCACGCCCACGCCCACGCCAACCCGGCGCGGGCCGCGTGTCGAGAAGACGGGCAAGGCCAAGCCGTCCAAGCCTTCGCCGCTGGCCCGGCTGGGTCTGCAGAGTGACTGGGACATCGCGCTGCATCTCCCCTTGCGCTATGAAGACGAAACCCGTCTCACCCCACTGGACGCGCTGCGCGATGGCGCCACCGCCACCACAGAAGCCAAGGTCATCGACGCGCAGGTGCAGGGACGTGCGCCGCGGCGGCAGTTGCTGGTGCGGCTGCATGATGCCGATCTGCCGCAAGAAGGACTGACGCTGCGGCTGTTCCACTTCTACCCCAATCAGCTCAAGCTGCTGCAGCCCGGCGTGCGCCTGCGGGCGCATGGGCAGGTGCGGCAGGGCTTGTTCGGCTGGGAGATGGTCCATCCCAACTGGCGGGTGGTGGAGGCGGCGGAGCCCTTGCCGCAGGCGCTCACCCCGGTCTACCCAAGCACAGCCGGGGTGCCGCAGAGCTATTTGCGCAAGGCGGTGCACAGCGCGCTGAACCGCCTGAACTGGGTGGATACCGTGCCGCAGGCCGAGTTGACGCGGCACCACCTGCCAGATTTGCAGGCCAGTGTGCGCCTGCTGCACGCACCGCCCGCCTCCGCCTTGCAGGCGCTGCAGGACGGCACGCACCCCGCGCAGCGACGGTTGAAATTCGATGAACTGCTGGCGCAACAACTCGCCCAACAACAGGCGCGTGCCGCGCGCCAGCGGTGGAAGGCACCGCCCATGCCCGACAGCGGCGCAGCGCAGGCGTTGCCCACGCTGCTGCGCGCCGCCATTCCGTTCTCACTGACCGTCGCGCAAGAGCGGTGCGTGGCGGAAATCGCCGCCGATCTGGCGCTGCCCGTGCCCATGCACCGCCTGCTGCAGGGCGATGTGGGCAGCGGCAAGACCGTGGTGGCCGCGCTGGCCGCAGCGCAGGCCATTGCCGCCGGCTGGCAGTGCGCGCTGATGGCACCCACCGAAATCCTCGCCGCGCAACACGCCCGCAAACTGGCCGACTGGCTGGAGCCGCTGGGCGTGCGCGTGGCCTGGCTCTCGGGCAGTCAAACCAAAAAAGAGCGCGATGTGGCACTGCAATGCGCCGCCAGCGGACAGGCGCAGCTGATATTGGGCACGCACGCCGTCATTCAGGCGCAGGTGCGGTTCGCGCGGCTGGGGCTGGCCATCGTCGATGAGCAGCACCGCTTCGGCGTGGCGCAGCGCCTGGCCCTGCGCGATAGCCTGCGCGCGGGCACACAGGCCAGTGGCCTGCAGCCCCATCTGCTGATGATGAGCGCCACGCCCATTCCGCGCACCCTCGCCATGGCCTTGTTCGGCGATCTGGACGTGTCCACCATCGACGCGCTGCCGCCCGGCCGCACGCCGGTGCGCACCACGGTCATCAGCGCCGACAAGCGTGACGAACTCATCGCCCGCGTCACTGCGCTGATGGCGCAGGGGCGGCAGGCGTATTGGGTGTGCCCGCTGGTCGATGAAAGCGAGGAGCTCGATCTGCAAAACGCCATCGCAGTGCATGCCGAACTCAGCGCAGTGGGGCAGCAGAGTGGTTCGGTGCGGCCTGTTGGCCTGCTGCACGGCCGCATGAAAGCCGCCGACAAGCGCGCCGTCATGCAGGCGTTCACCGCCGGAGAAATGGGCCTGCTGGTGGCCACCACGGTGATTGAAGTGGGCGTGGACGTGCCCAATGCCAGCCTGATGGTCATTGAACACGCCGAGCGTTTTGGGCTGTCGCAACTGCATCAGTTGCGCGGACGGGTGGGGCGCGGCACGGCGCAATCCGATTGCGTGCTGCTGTTCACCTCGCCACTGTCGCCCACGGCGCGCGAGCGGCTGGCCGCCATGCGCGAGCTGGCTGATGGCTTTGCGCTGGCGCAAAAAGACCTGGAGCTGCGCGGCCCGGGCGAATTGCTGGGCTTGCGGCAGTCGGGCGTTCCGGGGCTGCGCTACGCCGATCTGGCGCAGGACGCCGACCTGCTCGAAGCCGCCCGCGACACGGCGCAGCGCCTGCTGCACGCGAACCCCGAGTCCGCACGGCTGCACGCTGCGCGCTGGCTGGGCGAGGGCTTTGACTGGCTGAGCGCATGAGCGTCGCTTGCATTGATTAACACAATCTGGCGGGGTTTCTGTTTTAATTCTTTCTATGACTTTGACAGAATTACGCTATATCGTCGCCGTTGCGCGCGAACGCCATTTTGGCCGGGCCGCCGAGGCCTGCTTTGTCAGCCAGCCCACGCTGTCCGTGGCCATCAAGAAGCTCGAAGAAGAACTCGATGTGCGCTTGTTCGAGCGCGGCGGCAATGAGGTGAGCATTACCCCCATCGGCGTTGAAATCGTCGAGCAGGCGCAGCGGGTGATTGAGCAGGCCGCGTCCATCAAAGAGATTGCCAAGCGCGGCAAAGACCCGCTGGCCGGGCCGCTGCGGCTCGGCGTGATCTACACCGTGGCGCCTTATTTGTTGCCGGAACTGGTGCGCAATGTCATCAAGCGCACCCCGCAGATGCCGCTGTTGCTGCAGGAAAATTTCACTGTGCGGCTGCTGGAAATGCTGCGCAATGGCGAACTCGACGCGGCCATTCTGGCCGAGCCCTTTCCCGATCATGGGCTGGCGATTTCGCCTCTGTACGACGAGCCGTTTCTCATCGCCGTGCCGCGCGGGCACAGGCTGGCGGGCCGCAAAGCCCTGAGTTCAGAGGCCATCCGCGACGAAACCATGCTGCTGCTGGGAACGGGACATTGCTTCCGCGACCATGTGCTCGACGTGTGCCCCGAGTTCGCCCGTTTCTCGCCGAGTTCGGAAGGCATCCGCAAGAGTTTCGAGGGTTCGTCGCTGGAAACCATCAAGCAGATGGTGGCCTCGGGCATGGGCATCACCGTGGTGCCCAAGCTGTCGGCGCCGCAGCAGGACGTGCCGCATGCCGCCGACCCGAGCACCGATCACGTCTGCTATGTGCCCTTCACCGACCCGCAGCCCACCCGCCGCGTGGTGCTGGCGTGGCGCAAGAGCTTCACCCGTCACGAAGCCGTCGCCGCGCTGCGTCTGGCTGTCATGGACTGCGATCTGCGCGGCGTGACCATGCTGGCATCCTGACCGGCCGTGGGAGACGCCCCAAGGAAACGCCGGGCCGTCCCAAGTTTCCTTGAGCCCCCTCGGGGGGCAGGTCGGGCGCAGCCCGGCCGTGGGGGCCCCCATTCTGATCAGGCCTCGGTATGCACGTCGTGTGTGACGAAGCCCTGCGCCGCGCTGGGCGGGACGAACCAGTCCGGGTGATCGAGGGTGCGGTGCATGTCGTCGAGGCCGCTGCGCCAGTGGGCGCGCATTTCGGCGCGGCCGAAGGCGTAGTCCTTACCCTGGCCGTCGAAGGGCTTGTCGCGGTAGATCAGGTGGATGACGTTGTAGCGTTTGTCCTGCGCCATCTCGTCGACTTGTTTGCATAGCGCGTCGCGCCCGCGCACGCCGGGCGGAATGCGCGCCAGCAGGTCGCGCAAAATGCGGCGCTGCTCCTGCGCCCGCTGCAGGGTGTTGGTGATGGTGCGAGTGCGGCTGGAAAACTGGATGTCTTTTTGCCGCTCCGCCACGTCGAGCAGGGTCTTGGGCAATTCGCCCGCTGCGCACCATAAATCGACCTGAAACACCAGGGTGTTGTGGCTGGGGTGGCCGCCCAGCACC
>JAFGXB010000212.1 GCA_016936875.1 Burkholderiaceae bacterium
TCCAGACCTGCTGCGAGCCCCACGCGGTTGGCAAAGCGCAGGCCGAACAAGTCCACGGGGTCGTTGACTTGCGCATGGGCATAGAGAATCGACAACCCGGCGGAATGTGCCAGTCGGATGCCACTCAACGTGAGGTGATGCGCCCATTCAGGGTCGAGTCGGAACAAAAGCGGGCGAATCAGCGAATAGGGCAGAGGCATGGGTTGGCAGAAAAGGCCGTTGTGCGCACGCGCACGCGACGATAATGAAGTCTGACATTTTTCGTGAAGACCCGACATGACGCAAGACGAACTCAAACAGCAGGTTGCCGCAGCGGCTTTGACCCAAGTGCCCCGAGGCGAAATCATCGGTGTGGGGACGGGCTCGACGGTGAATTTTTTCATCGATGCGCTGGCGGGGATCAAAGACCAGATCCAGGGCGCGGTATCGAGTTCCGAGCGGTCCACGGAGCGCATGCGCGCACAGGGCATCACCGTGTACGACCTCAATGTGGTCACGCAGCTCTCGGTCTATGTCGATGGCGCCGACGAGATCGACGCCTCCGGTGCCATGATCAAGGGCGGCGGCGGCGCGTTGACCCGTGAGAAGATCATCGCCGAGGCTGCGGAGCGTTTCATCTGCATCGTCGACCAGAGCAAACTGGTGCCGGTGCTGGGCAAGTTTGCGTTGCCGGTGGAAGTCGTGCCGATGGCACGCGAACTCGTTGCGCGCCGGTTGCGGGCGCTGGGAGGCGATCCGCGCGAACGTCCGGGCTACATCACCGACAACGGCAACCTGATTCTCGATGTGCATGGCCTGCAGATCAGCCAGCCGCGTGATTTCGAGACGCGCGTCAATCAGATTCCCGGTGTGGTGACGGTCGGTCTGTTTGCCCTGCGCGGCGCCAACGTGGCCTTGGTCGGCACGCCGACAGGCGTGGAACGGCGCGACTTTCTCTAAGCGCCCCAGGATCGGTTCACCGAGCCGCCCCCCGAGGGCGCGAGAAACACTCGGGGCGGTCCGCCGTGTTTTTCATGAGCCAGCTGCGCCTTCGCTGCGCCTTCGCTGCGCCCCGTTAGAACTGGAAGCCTTTCGGCGCGTTCGGATTGGGAGGCGGTAGCACCGAAGGGCCTGAAGGGGTACTTGCCCCGGGCGTCGCGGTCTCTTTTTTGACCGCAGGCGGGGGAACCAGCGCGGCTGGTTGGGGGCGCACATACGTGCGCGGTAAGGCGTTGGTTTTCGGGTAACCGGCGGCGTCGAGGGCAACATCCCAGTTGCTGGAACTGAAGCCCGCAGGCAGTTTGGTCGCGCCGATGGTCACGAGCGGCAGGCGGTCGCTGTTGCCCGAGAGCGCCTTGTACGCCTTGATGTCGGCATTGGGGGTGATGGTTTTTTCCGCAAAGGGAATGCCGCGCTGTTGCAGAAATTCGCGTGCGGCGTCGCAGGCGTCGCACTGCGGGGCGGTGTAAAGGGTGACCGGGTATTTGCGCGCGGCATCGCGCAGCGCGGTGGGAAAGTCCGCGAAATTGTTTTGGGAGATGGCACCCCCGCTGGCATTGAGGGACTGCACGCTCTTGCCCTGCACCGTGCTTGGGGGCACATCGCTGAAGGTGACGGAGCCGTCGGGGCCGACGATTTTGTAGATGGCCCAGGCGGGGTTTGCCGCCCACAGGCCAAGGCCGAGAGCGGCGGACAACACAAGGGCGGAGCGGTGGGGTCGTTTCATCTGGATGCGCAGCGGATTGAACATCAAGCTGCAAGTGTGCCATGACTGGGCGCGCCCTGGTGCCAGGGCGCGGTGTTTTTGCCACACCGCGCCCTGGGAGCCTGTCGGACTTGCGGATCGCGGGCTGCAAAATGGGTGTGAGGCGCCTTGCGTCAGCGGCTTTTTGCCTCATAGCGACGGCTATGGGGCGGCAAATCCGCCGCTGCATGGCATCCCCACACCCATTTTTCGCTTTCCGCGCCCCAAGCCCGACAGGCTCCTAGGCGCGCGCTTATGCCGCTTGTGCGGTCATGCCGCCATGACGGAGCAGGGCGTCGATGCGTGGCTCGCGGCCGCGAAAGGCCTTGAAGGAATCGAGCGCGTCGCGGCTGCCGCCCACGGCGAGGATGGCTTGCTGGTAGCTCTGGCCCACTGCGGGGCTGAGCGGGCCTTCTTCCTCGAAGCGTTCGTAAGCGTCTGCCGACAGCACTTCGGCCCATTTGTAGCTGTAATAGCCTGCGGCATACCCCCCGGCGAAAATATGCGAAAAGCTGCAGACAAAACGGTTGAACGGCGGCGATTGCAGCACGGCGATTTCCTGGCGGTTTTGTTCCACCAGCGTTTCAATGTCTGCGGCGGTGAAGGTCTTGAGGTCGTGGTGCAGCCGCATGTCGAGCAGAGAGAATTCGACTTGTCGCAGAGTCTGCATGCCGGACTGGAAGTTTTTTGCGGCGAGCATTTTGTCGAACAGCGCCCGCGGCATGGGCTGGCCGGTGTCGACGTGCTTGGTGAGAAAGCGCAGCACATCCCATTCCCAGCAGAAGTTTTCCATCAACTGGCTGGGGAGTTCGACCGCGTCCCATTCCACGCCGGAAATGCCCGAGACGGCGATGTCGTCCACCTGGGTGAGCATGTGGTGCAGGCCGTGGCCGAATTCGTGGAACAGGGTTTGCACGTCGTCATGACTGAGCAGTGCGGGTTTGCCGCCTACCGGCGACGGGAAATTGCAGGTGAGTGTGGCTACCGGGGTTTGCAGCGTGCCGTCCGGGCGCAGCCAGCGCGAGCGCACATGATCCATCCAGGCACCCGAGCGTTTGCCGTCGCGGGCGTAGAGATCGAGGTAGAACTGGCCGATGGTCTGGCCGCCGGCGTTGTCGATGCAGTAGAGCTCGGCGTCTGGATGCCAGGCGCGGATGTCGCCGTCCACCTTGCGCAGATGAACGCCGAACAGGGTTTCGATCACCCGGAACAGCCCGGTGATGACGGTGGGCAGGGTGAAGTATTGCCGCACCTCCTGCTCGGACAGGGTGTAGTGCGACTGCCGCAGCTTCTCCGAGGCCCAGGACAGATCCCAGGCTTCGAGCTGCTCCATGCCGAGCTGCGTGCGGGCGAAGGCGCGCAGGGTGTCGAGGTCGCGCAGCGCGAAGGGGCGGGCGCGGGCGGCCAGATCGCGCAGGAAGTGCATGACCTGCTGGGGCGTATCGGCCATTTTGGGCGCCAGCGACACGTCGGCGTAATGGGCATAGCCCAGCAGATGGGCTTCTTCGTCGCGCAGGGCCAGGATGTCTGACATCACCTGGGAGTTGTCGAACTGCGCGTCGCCCAGTTCACTGGCGCGGGTGACGTAAGCGCGGTAGAGGCGCTCGCGCAGCGGGCGGTGCTCGCCGTGCTGCAGCACCGGCATATAGGACGGGTAGTGCAGGGTGAACTTGTAGCCCGCGCGCCCGTCGCGCTGTGCGGCTTCGCGCGCGGCCTGCAAGGCGTCTGGCGGGATACCTGCAATCTCGTGCTCTTCTGCGTAGTCGGCATGGGCTGCAGTGGCGTCGAGCACATGTTCGGAGAACGTCTGGCTGAGCGCGGCCAGACGCTCCTGAATCTCGGCGTAGCGGGTGCGCGCCTGCCCTTCCAGCAGCGCGCCGCTGAGGCGGAAGTCGCGCAGGGCGTGGCTGATGATGCGCTGGCGGATGGGGCTCAAGGCGGCGAAGTCAGCGGCATCGTGCAGCGTCTGGTATTGGCGCAGCAGGCCCTCGTTCTGTCCCAGCCGGGTCCAGAACTCGGTGACGCGCGGCAGCATGGCGTTGTAGGCGGCGCGCAGTGCCGGCGTGTCGGCCACGGCGTTGAGATGGCCGACCACGCCCCAGGCGCGACCGAGGTGTTCGGTGGCGCGCTCCAGCGGCGCGATGACCGCGTTCCAGGTCGCCGGGGTGTCTGGTGCGGTGATCTGCTCCAGGGTCTGCTCGGCAGCGGCGATCAGGGCGTCGAGCGCGGGCTCGATGTGCTCGGGCTTGACGGCGGCGTAATCGGGCAGGTCGTGAAAGTCACACAGCGGGTTATTGGCAGGCAGGGCGGGAGTCATGGGGTGCAGGGTGGGGCTAGGGAGCGATGTCTTGGATTATTGGCTGCGATGTGCGCGTTCGCACGACTCCAGGGTATTGACCAGCAGCATGGCTATGGTCATGGGGCCCACGCCGCCGGGCACGGGCGTGATCCAGCCGGCCACTTCGCTCACACCGGCAAAGTCGACGTCGCCGCAGAGTTTGCCTTGCGCGTTGCGGTTCATTCCCACGTCGATGACCACCGCGCCAGGCTTGACCATCTCCGCGGTGATCAGGTTTTCGCGCCCCACTGCGGCGACCAGAATGTCAGCCTGGCGGCAAACCGCGCCGAGATCGGCGGTGCCGCTGTGCGCGATGGTGACCGTGGCATTGGCCGCGAGCAGCATCAGCGCCATGGGCTTGCCCACGATATTCGAGCGGCCCACCACGACGGCAGTCTTGCCGCGCAAGTCGCTCAGACCGATGGATTCGAGCATTTTCATGCAGCCATACGGCGTGCAGGGCTTGAAGCCGGGTTGGCCCACCATCAGCGCCCCGGCGCTGGCGACGTGAAAACCGTCCACGTCTTTCGCGGGCGAGATGGCTTCGATCACTTTGTGCGCGTCGATGTGTTTTGGCAGCGGCAGTTGCACCAGAATGCCGTGGATCCTCGGGGTGGCATTGAGCGCGGCAATGCGCTCCAGCAGCGCGGCTTCGGCCAGATCCGCCGGGTATTGTTCGAGCACCGAGTGGATGCCGGTTTGCTCGCAGCCCTTGATCTTGTTGCGCACATAGACCTGGCTGGCCGGGTTGTCGCCCACCAGAATGACCGCCAGACCTGGCTGATGTCCAGCGGCGGCGCAGGCGCGCGCGCGCTGCGCAACCTCCAGGCGGATTTGGGCGGAAAGGGCGAGACCGTCGATGCGTTGGGCTGTCATGGCGTGAGGAGACATCTGGGTTGGAAACGCACACGCCCGCATGGGCGGGCGTGTGGGGGAAGGCGATGCAGGTGATTTACTTGGACGAGCCCAGCGCGATCTTGAGCAGGTCGGCCACGGTGCTGACGCTGAGTTTTTCCATGATGTTGGCGCGGTGGGCTTCAACCGTCTTGATGCTGATGTTCAGGTCGTCGGCAATCTGTTTGTTCAGCCGCCCGGCAACGATGCGTTCAAGCACTTGCGACTCGCGGGGCGTGAGCCGCCCGAGCAGCGCGCCGCGGCTGGCTTCGGCCTGCTGCTGATCGGCATTGAGCCGTGCCTTTTGCAGCATGCGGTCGACCAGATCGCGCAGCAGGACTTCGTTGAACGGTTTTTCAATGAAGTCGATCGCGCCCTTTTTCATGGTGTCCACCGCCATCGGCACGTCGCCGTGCCCGGTGATGAACACCAGCGGCATGACGCAGCCGCGGCGAAGGAGCTCGTCCTGCAGTTCAAGGCCGTTCATGCCGGGCATGCGCACGTCGACGATAAGGCAGGCGATTTCACGCGGATCGAACCGGGTGAGGAAGCCCTCGGCGGACTCGAAGCAGCGCACGCGGTAGTCGTTGCCTTCGAGCAGCCATTGCAGCGAATCGCGCACGGCTTCGTCGTCATCCACCACATACACGGTGCCTTTGTTTGCTGTTTTCATGCGCTTGGGGTCGGTTCAGAAACGGGAGGAAAGGAAGTCTGGGTGCGCGTTGTCTCCCGGCGGTGCCGGGGGTTGCGGGCGCGCCTTGGGTGCGCCAAGCGGCAGCGTGAAGCTGAAAATACAGCCCGCAAGCTGCTCCTGATTGTAGTAATTCTCGGCCCACAGACGGCCCTGGTGATACTCGATGATGGAGCGGCAAATGTTCAGACCGATCCCCAGGCCTTCGGCCTTGGTGGTGTAGAAGGCTTCGAACAGGCGCTCCATCACGGCTTCATCGATGCCAGTGCCGTGATCCTTGACGGTGAAGGTGACGCGCTCGGCATCCGCCATGATTTTGAGCTCGATGCTGCGCAAATTGCCCTGACGCCCGGCTTTGTCGACCGATTCGGCGGCGTTGCGCAGCAGGTTGAGCAGCACCTGCTCGATCAGAATCGGATCGGCATACAGGGTGGGAATGCCGGGGGCGACGAAGTTGAGCAGGCGCACATTGCGCCGGGTGAGGTCGATGTCGGCCAGCTCCAGGGTGTTGCGCACAATATCCTGCACGCGGCAGGACACGCGGGCAGGTTCGCTCTTTTTCACAAAGTCGCGCACCCGCTTGATGACCCCCGCGGCGCGCTGCGCCTGGCGCCCGGTTTTCTCCAGCGCATCGACCAGTTCGTGCTGCGCCATGCCGTGGGTCTTGACGCGGGCGATCATGCCCGAGGTGTAGTTACTGATGGCGGTGAGCGGCTGGTTGAGTTCGTGCGCCAGCGACGAGGCCATCTCGCCCATGGTGATCAGGCGGCTGGTGATCTGCGCCTTTTCTTCCTGCTTGCGCGCGGTGTCTTCGGCGCGTTTGCGGGGAGTGATGTCGGTGGCGATGAGCAGCTGCGCCACGCGGCCGTCCACCCATTGCATATAGCGCTGGCGCACGTCGAACCAGCGGTCGAGGGCTTCGACGTGGGTTTCATGCGCGTTTGAATGGCCGTCGAGGATTTCATCCGCGGGTAGTCCGGCAAACGAGTCCACGGTATCGGCATGATCGTCGTCGGCGACCGAGGTCATCTGCCCGCCATTGAGCATGAGGTGGCCGTGCACCGAGGCGCCAAACCACTGGCGGTAGAGCTTGTTGGCGAACAGCGGCTCCTCGGTGCCCAGCGAGATGACGGAGACCGCGGCGTCCAGCCCTTCGAGCACGGCGACGAAGCGCTCGTGAGACGCCGCCAGCTCCTGGCGGATGCGGGTGGGCTCGGTGATGTCGGTGACCGACATGATCCAGCCGGTCTGCTTTTCGCGCACATCGATCAGCGGCGAGACATAGACCCGCGCGTCAAACTCGCTGCCATTCTTGCGGCGGATTTTCAGCGCAAACCCCGAGGGCGGCGCCAGGCCGTCGAGGCTTTGCTGAATGGCCAGGGCCATCTCGGCCCCCTGCTGCGCAGGCCAGTAGGGGTAGGGCGGCTGGCTGCCGATCAGGTCACTGTCTTCAAACCCGGTCATGCGGCAGAACGACAGGTTGACGTACTGAATGCGCCCCTGCAGATCCACGACCTGCATGCCAGTGGAGAGCGAGTTTTCAATGGCGCGGCGAAAGGCGGTTTCTCGGGTCAGCGCCTCTTGCGCGCTGAGGCGCTGGCGCAGCTGGTTCCAACTCGTCAGCAGGGTCCAGAGCGTGAGCGCGGACAGCAGAAACACGCTCCAGTACAGACCTTTGGTCGTCCAGCTCGGGCTGCTGCGGTAACTGCTGACCTGCAAGATGAGCCCCGGCTCGAAAGGCGGCAGCGGGGCGCGGTATTGCAGCGCCTTGTCGCGAATGGGCTGGCTGGATGCGCTCACCAGCAACTGGTTGTTGCCGCCCAGCAGCGACACCGCGTAGCTGGCGCTCAAATCTTCGGGAACCGAATTGCGCAGAATGCCGTCGACCGAATACACCACGCCCACCACGCCGGCGAGTTCGTCGTTGCGCATCACCGGCGTGGCGGTTTCCAGCAGCCAGCCGTTGTCCACGCTCTTGAAGGGCGTGGAGTAGGCGGTGCGCTGGCTGACCAACGCCTGTTGCACCAATTGCAGGCTGTTGGCGCGCTTGAGGGTTTTGCCGACCAGCGCCGCAAGTTGCTCAGTGGCCAGATTGGGATTGCCCTTTTTGAACACCACCGCGCCGTCGGGATGGGCGTAGTACACCAGCAGGATTTGCGGATAGCGCCGCAGCAGCCGCAGCGCCTGCACGTCGAACGGGCCGGCGCGGTCTTCGTGCAAGGAGAGGTTGTTGGTGATGGCTTGAATCTGATCTTGCGCCAGAGTGAGGTCAAGGCTGATGCGCTGCTGCGCCCATTCACTGTCGCGCTGTAGATTGTCCTTGTCGCGTTGCAGATCGGCCTGCTGCGAATAGCGCACCAACGCCGCCATTGCCGCCAGAAACAGCACGAACACGATCAGCGGCAAGACCAGCAACACCCGGTCGGACTTCATTCGCCGCAGCATTGCACGCCCGCGCAACAGCCCCAGGCGTTGCGTCCAACTGCGGCGCCGGGTGGTGGAGGCGGGCTTTGAATGATTCACGACAAGAGTCTAGAGTACCCCGTGTGGTGGCCCGGCATTTGATTTATAGCGGTTGGGAACGGACAGCCAGCCCGTCATTGGAACTTACGCAGCCGCAGTCTCATTTTCAATCACGGTGTCGAGATCGATAAACAGCGCGTTTATTTCACAATATGAAATCAAATCTTGTGATTTGAAAAATTGTTTGCGATACTGCGCGCAAATTCACGAGGAGAAACATCATGGCCGCATTACCCGAGATGCAACCCACGTCGCTGCCCGCCGCAACGGGAGACGCCGATCCGCAGGAAACCCGCGAATGGCTGGATGCGCTGGAAGCGCTGATCGCCTCTGAAGGTCCGCAACGCGCGCACTTCGTGCTGGAGTCGCTCATGGCGCAGGCGCGGCAGAACGGCGTGGACATGCCGTTTTCGGCGCACACCGCCTATGTCAACACCATTCCCACCGATGAAGAAGTGCGCAGCCCGGGCAATGTGGAAGTGGAGGAACGGCTGCGCGCCTATATGCGCTGGAACGCCATGGCCATGGTGGTGCGCGCCAACCGTCTGCATCCGGCGGATGGCGGCGACCTCGGCGGACACATGGCCTCGTTCGCCTCGCTGGCCACCATGTATGGCACCGGCTTCAACCATTTCTGGCATGCACCCACCGCCGATCATGGTGGCGACCTGATTTATTTTCAGGGCCACAGCGCGCCGGGTATTTACGCCCGCGCCTACATGGAAGGCCGTTTGAGCGAGGAGCAGATGACCCATTTTCGCCAGGAAGTGGGCGGCAAGGGCTTGTCGAGCTACCCACACCCCAAGCTGATGCCGAACTTCTGGCAGTTCTCCACGGTGAGCATGGGCCTGGGGCCGATCATGTCCATCTATCAGGCGCGCTACCTCAAGTATCTGCACGCGCGCGGCATTGCCGATACCTCCAAGCGCAAGGTCTGGGTGTTTTGTGGTGACGGCGAAATGGATGAGCCGGAATCGCTCGGCGCGATTGGTCTTGCTGCGCGCGAGAAGCTCGACAACCTGGTGTTCGTCGTCAACTGCAATCTGCAACGGCTCGACGGTCCGGTGCGCGGCAATGGCAAGATCATCCAGGAGCTGGAAGGCGAGTTTCGTGGTTCGGGCTGGAACGTCATCAAGCTGATCTGGGGCTCGTACTGGGACCCGCTGCTGGCGCGCGACAAGGACGGCATCCTGCGCCAGGTGATGATGGACGTGCTCGACGGCGACTATCAGGCGATGAAGGCCAATGACGGCGCCTTCGTGCGCAAGCATTTCTTTGGCCGCGATCCGCGCCTGCTCAAGATGGTTGAGCACATGAGTGACGAGGACATCTGGCGCCTGAACCGCGGCGGCCACGATCCGCAAAAAGTCTACGCCGCCTTCCACGCCGCGGCCACCCATCAGGGCGGCCCCACGGTGCTGCTGGTCAAGACCATCAAGGGCTATGGCATGGGCCGCGCAGCCGAGGCGCGCAATGTGGCGCACCAGGTGAAAAAGCTCACCGACGAAGACATCCGCGAGTTCCGCGACCGCTTCAATATTCCGGTGCCCGACAGCGAACTGCCGCAGTTGCCGTTCTTCAAGCCGGCTGACGATACGCCGGAAATGAAATACCTGATCGAGCGCCGCAAGGCGCTGGGCGGCTTTCTGCCGCAACGCCGCGAAAAGGCCGACGAGCACCTGCCCGTGCCCGATCTGAAAGACATTTTCCAGCCCATGCTGGACGCCACGTCCGAGGGCCGCGAAATTTCCACTACGCAGGCGTATGTGCGCTGCCTGAATCAGTTGCTGCGCGACAAGACCCTCGGCCCGCGCGTGGTGCCCATTCTGGTGGACGAAACCCGCACCTTCGGCATGGAAGGCCTATATCGCCAGATCGGCATTTACGCGCCGGAAGGGCAGAAATACACCCCGGTGGACCGCGGCGAGGTGATGTATTACCGCGAAGACAAGTCCGGCCAGATTTTGCAGGAAGGCATCAACGAAGCCGGCGGCATGTGCTCATGGATTGCTGCGGCCACCAGTTATTCGCATAGCAACCGCATCACCATTCCGTTCTACATTTTTTATTCGATGTTCGGCTTCCAGCGCATCGGCGATCTGATCTGGGCCGCCGGTGACATGCTGGCGCGCGGCTTTCTGCTGGGCGGCACGTCCGGGCGCACCACGCTCAATGGCGAAGGTCTGCAGCACGAAGACGGTCACAGCCAGGTCATGGCCGCCAACGTGCCCAATTGCATCAGCTACGACCCGACCTTCGCGCATGAAGTCGCCGTCATCCTGCACGCGGGCATGAAGCGCATGGTGGAACACCAGGAGAACGTGTTTTATTACCTCACCCTGCTCAACGAAAATTACACCCAGCCCGGATTGCAGAAAGGTACCGAGGAGCAGATTCTCAAGGGCATGTATTTGTGCAAGCCGGGCAAGGCGAAGAACAAGCTGCGTGTGCAACTGCTCGGCTCCGGTTCCATCCTGCGTGAAAGTCTGGCTGCACAGGAGTTGCTGGAGAAGGACTGGGGCGTGGCGGCGGATGTGTGGAGCTGCCCGAGCTTCAACGAACTGGCGCGCGACGGCAAGACCGCCGAGCGCTGGAACCTGCTGCACCCGGCGGCAACGCAGCGCGTGCCCTTCGTCACCCAGCAGCTCGCCGCGCATGCCGGCCCGGTGGTGGCCAGCACCGACTATGTGCGCCTGTTCGCCGAGCAAATCCGCCCCTTCCTGCCCAAGGGCCGCAACTACCGTGTGCTCGGCACCGACGGCTTTGGCCGCTCCGATACCCGCACCGCGCTGCGCAGCCACTTCGAGGTGGATCGGCATTACGTCGTCCTGGCCGCGCTGCGCGGGCTGGTGGACGAAGGCGCGCTGCCCGCTGCCAAGCTGGCCGAGGCCATCGCCCAATACGGCATCGACACCGAAAAGGCCTTCTCGCTTTACGCCTGAACGCCCGCCAAACGCACACACAACAGGAGACGCACAACATGGCCGTCGTCGAGGTCAAGGTTCCCGACATAGGGGACTTCAAGGATGTGGAAGTGATCGAGGTTCTGGTGAAGCCCGGAGACACGATCGCTGTGGATCAA
>JAFGXB010000213.1 GCA_016936875.1 Burkholderiaceae bacterium
GCGTCAGCGGCAAGCGTGGGGGACCATCGATCGCCCGCCGGGCCGTCCCAAGGACGATCCGCCCCCTCGGGGGGCAGCGCAGACGCGCTAGCGGCAAGCGTGGGGGCCCACATCTTCATGCGCAGCCTCGCCACGCGCGAGGCGGGCAGCGAGATCAGCAAGGCGCTGCCCGACGTGATTGCCGCGTGCAAGGCGGCGGGCTTTGACCTCATCCTCGTCGAGACCTCGGGCATCGGTCAGGGCGACGCGGCCATCGTCCCGCATGCCGACGCCAGCCTGTATGTGATGACACCGGAATTCGGCGCGGCCAGCCAGCTGGAAAAAATCGACATGCTCGATTTCGCCGACTTCGTCGCCATCAACAAGTTCGACCGTAAGGGCGCGCTGGATGCGCTGCGCGACGTGGCCAAGCAGTTGCAGCGCAACCGCGAAGCCTGGAGCACCAAGCCCGAAGACCTGCCGGTGTTCGGCACCATGGCCAGCCGCTTCAACGACGACGGCGTGACAGCGCTGTATCAGGCCATCGTGCCGCGACTGGCGGCGCATGGGCTTGTGTTCAAACCCGGCCGCCTGCCGCTTGCGGCCACCCGCCATAGCACGCATCAGACGCCCATCGTGTCTGCGGCGCGCAGCCGCTATCTGGCCGAAATTGCCGACTGCGTGCGCGGCTATCACGACAGCGTGGAGGCGCAGGCGACGCTGGCGCGCGAGGCGCAGCAGTTGCGCGCCAGCGGCCGCATGCTGCACGCGGCCAACCCCAACAAAATCTCCGCGGTGGAAGCCGTCACCGACTTGGCCGAACAGCGTGAAGCCAAAATGCTGCCAGCCGCGCGCAAGCTGCTGGCCATGTGGCCGGACATGCAACGCGCCTACGCCGGCGAGGAGTATGTGGTGAAAATCCGCGACCGCGAAATTCGCACCGCGCTCACCCACACCACCCTGTCTGGAACGACCATCCGCAAGGTGGTGCTGCCCCACTATGCCGACCACGGCGAGGTGCTGCGCTGGCTGATGCGCGACAACGTGCCCGGCAGTTTTCCGTACACCGCGGGCACCTTCGCTTTCAAGCGGGAGAACGAAGACCCCACGCGCATGTTCGCCGGCGAAGGCGACGCCTTCCGCACCAACCGCCGCTTCAAGCTGCTGAGCGCAGGCATGCCGGCCAAGCGCCTGTCCACCGCGTTCGATTCCGTCACCCTGTACGGCGCAGACCCCGACCGCCGCCCCGACATCTATGGCAAGGTGGGCAACTCGGGCGTGAGCATCGCCACGCTCGACGACCTGAAGGCGCTGTACGACGGCTTCGACCTGTGCGACCCCGCCACCAGCGTGAGCATGACCATCAACGGCCCGGCGCCCACCATTCTGGCGATGTTCCTCAACACCGCAATTGACCAGCAGCTCGCCAAATTCCAAGCCGAAAACGGCCGCCAGCCCACCGATGACGAAGCTGCAAAGATCCGCGTCTGGGTGCTGGAAAATGTCCGCGGCACGGTGCAGGCCGACATCCTGAAAGAAGATCAGGGGCAGAACACCTGCATCTTCTCCACCGAGTTTTCGCTCAAGGTCATGGGCGACATTCAGCAGTATTTCGTGCAGCACAAGGTGCGCAATTTCTACTCGGTGAGCATCAGCGGCTACCACATCGCCGAGGCCGGGGCCAACCCCATCAGCCAGCTCGCCTTCACGCTGTCCAACGGTTTCACGTTTGTCGAGGCGTATCTGGCGCGCGGCATGCACATCGACGATTTCGCGCCCAATCTGAGCTTCTTTTTCAGCAACGGCATGGACCCGGAATACAGCGTGCTGGGCCGTGTGGCGCGACGCATCTGGGCGGTGGCGATGCGCGACAAATATGGCGCGAACGAACGCAGCCAGAAGCTGAAATACCACGTCCAGACCAGCGGCCGCAGCCTGCACGCGCAGGAAATCGCGTTCAACGACATCCGCACCACCCTGCAGGCGCTCATCGCCATTTACGACAACTGCAACAGCCTGCACACCAACGCCTATGACGAGGCCATCACCACGCCCACGGAGGAAAGCGTGCGGCGGGCCATGGCCATCCAGCTCGTCATCAACCGCGAATGGGGCCTGGCCAAGTGCGAAAACCCCAACCAGGGCGCTTTCATCATCGAGGAACTGACCGATCTGGTGGAGGCCGCCGTCCTCAAGGAATTTGAAGCCATCGCAGACCGCGGCGGCGTGCTCGGGGCGATGGAAACCGGCTACCAGCGCGGCAAAATCCAGGAAGAGAGCATGCACTACGAAATGCGTAAGCACACGGGGGAGTTGCCCATCATCGGCGTCAACACCTTCCGCAACCCGCATGGCGACAGCGCGCCCAAGCACCTGGAACTGGCGCGCTCCACCGAGGACGAAAAGGAATCGCAACTGCGCCGCCTGGCCGACTTTCACCAGCGCCACGCGGCGCAAGCGCCCGCCATGCTGCGCGCACTGCAACAGGCGGTCATCGACAACGGCAATGTGTTCGCCGTGCTGATGGACGCGGTACGGGTGTGCAGTCTGGGGCAGATCACCACTGCCTTGTTTGAAGTGGGTGGGCAGTACCGGCGCAGCATGTAAACGGTGGCACCTCTATCATTGCGTCATTCCGCTGCGCGCTTCGCGCGGCGGTTTTTTGTTTTCCGCCATGCTCACGTCCAATGCCTCGCTCCGCGCCAGCGCCCTGATGCTGCTGGCTTCGCTCATCTGGGGCACGGCCTTCGTTGCGCAGACGGTCAGTATCGGCAAAGTGGGGCCGTTCTACTACACCGGCCTGCGCTTTGTTCTGGGCGCGGCCGTGGTGCTGGCGGTGATGGCGGTGCGCCGCCGCCCCGACCCTGCGGCGCATCCCGCCTCCACGCCGCGCCGCCTGCTGCGCGATGGCGGGCTGCTCGGCGTGCTGGTGGCGGTTTCCATTTCGCTGCAGCAAATCGGCCTGGAATCCACCACGGTGGCGAATGCCGGGTTCATCAGTTCGTTCTATGTGGTGCTCGTGCCCCTGCTTGGTCTGCTGTGGGGGCGACGCATCGGCGCTGGCGTGTGGCTCGGTGCGCTGCTGGCCATGCTCGGCATGTATTTCCTCAGTGTGCGCAGCGGCTATAGCGTGCGGCACGGCGACTGGCTGGAATTGGGCGGCGCCTTGTTCATCACCGGGCAGATGCTGCTGCTCGGCCGCGTGGCGCCACGCCATGATCCGCTGCAACTCGCCCTGGCGCAGTTCGTGGTCTGCGGCCTGCTCTGCCTGGGAGCCGGGGGGCTGGTGGAAACCATCAGCCTGGAAGCAATCCGGCAGGCTGCCTGGACCATTGTGTATGGTGGCGCGCTCTCGGTCGGCGTGGCCTACACCCTGCAAGTGGTGGCGCAACGCGACGCCATTCCCGCCCATGCCGCGGTGATTTTCAGCATGGAAGGCGTCTTTGCCGCCCTGGCTGCCTGGGTGGTGCTACATCAGGCGCTGGATGCGCGCGCACTGTTCGGCTGTGCGCTGGTGTTCAGCGGATTGGTGATCTCGCAACTGCCGCTGCGCACGCTGGCAAACGGCATGAGCGCCCGCCTGCGACGTACCGCGTCTCCTCAAGCCATCGACCCATGACCACCAAACCCCGCCCCGCTTCCGCCTGGCCCGGACGCCCGCTGCGCGCCGATTCCCCGCCCAGACGCAACCCGCCCGCCCAGACTGCAGGCGCATCCATGCCGCAAGACGGTTTGGACAACACCCCGAACAACGCCCCGAGCGATACCGTGCGTCTGTCCAAGCGCATGTCCGAACTTGGTCTGGCATCGCGGCGAGAGGCCGACGCCTGGATCGAACAGGGCTGGGTGTTGATCGACGGCGTGCCCGCAGTGCTGGGCACCAAGGTGTCAGCCCATCTGCCGGCCGCGCGCATCACCATTCGCAAGGTGGCCATGCACCAGCAAGCGGCGCAGGCCACCATCCTGCTGCACAAACCGGTGGGCTATGTCAGCGCCCAGGCGGAGCATGGCTATACCCCGGCTGTTGCGCTGATCAAGGCCGAAAGCCGCTGGGAAGAATGTGACGCGCCGCGGCAATTTTCACCCGCCCACTTGCGCCATCTGGCCGTGGCGGGGCGGCTGGACATCGACTCCACCGGCCTGCTGGTGCTCACACAGGACGGCCGCGTGGCCCGCCAGCTCATTGGCGAGGACAGTGACGTCGAGAAGGAGTATCTGGTGCGCGTCAGCCTGAGCGACGCGTCCGTGCGCCACACTGGGGAAGAAGACGTGCAGGCTGCTTTCCCCGAGAGCCAGCTCGCCCTGCTGCGCCACGGTCTGATGCTGGACGACCAGCCCTTGCGGCCGGCGCAGGTGGAGTGGATCAATCCGCAGCAGTTGCGCTTTGTGCTGCGCGAAGGCAAGAAACGCCAGATCCGCCGCATGTGCGAAAGCGTCGGCCTGCGCGTGACCGGGCTCAAGCGCGTGCGCATCGGGCATGTGCGTCTGGGCGCACTGCCGCTGGGGACTTGGCGCTATCTGCGCGACGACGAACAGTTCTGAGCAACCCAACCCCGCACGCGGGCCAGGTGTCCCTGAAGAAACGACTATGCGCTACAAGGTGAACGGCAGCGCCGAGATGACC
>JAFGXB010000214.1 GCA_016936875.1 Burkholderiaceae bacterium
AGCTACCCGCCGGCAGGAAAGGCGCGAGCAGATCGCGCGCCTGCTTGGCGCGACCGTCTTCGTAAAACCGGCGCATGCGCTGCCACAGCATGTCGCGCGGCATGGCGCCATCTTGCAGCAGGGCACCGGCCGCACTGTTGCAGCCCGCGCCGCCATAACGCTGATCCATCCACAGCTTGAACACCTGCGCGGTCACGTCGGCATGCTGGGTGACGTACTGGCTCTGCAGGTCGTAGCACTGCACCTGCGGATCGTCGCGCATGAGGAAGTGCGGATACACGCGGTTGAAATCGGCCCAGTCTTGGCGCTTGCCGAGTTCGAGCAGCCAGTCGTTGCGCAGGCGGTCGAGCACATAGGTGTGCGGATAGGCGCGGGCGAAGGCGTCGAAATCCTGCTGCGTGGCTTCGGTGAGCGTGGGCCGGATGGCCCAGTAGGCGACCCAGGGTTCGAGCAAGGTGCCCTTGAGTTGCGGCAAGGCGTCGAGCGCGGGCTGCGGGTCGCCGCGTTGCGAGGCCTTCTGCGCGGCCTGCAGCAGCAGCGCCTGATCTGCCGGAATGACGGGCATGGCCGGCATGACCACCGGCGCCGCGCTCACGCTGGCCTGCGCGGCGGGCAGGGCCATACTGGCGGGCATCGGCGCGGATTGCGCCAGCGCCAAAGGGGCGAACAACGGGACAAACAGCGGGGCGGTCAGCGCCAGCCCCACAGGCAGAACCAGCCCCGCGATACGGCGCAAAATAAGCGGCAACAACCCATTGATTCTCATAGGACGCAGCTTACCGTGAACCCGCCCCTGTACGACCCATTGTCCCCAGAACATCCTCAGCATTTACGGGCCGATCTGCGCCGCGAACTGATCGCCAAGCGCCAGGCCCTGCCCGACCTGCCCCGACGCCACGCCGAGCTGGCCGAGCGGTTGCTGCAGGTGCTCGACGCCCTGGAACCCGAAACCCTGGGCGCCTACTGCGCGACGCGCGGCGAATTCGATCCCCTGCCCACCCTCACAAAATGGCTGGCCGCCCATCCCGAGTGCACCCTGGCGCTGCCGCGCGTGAACCAGGCGACCAGGCAGATGGCCTTCATCGCCTGGGCACCGGGCGAGCCGCTTCAGCCGGGCCCCTACGGTATTGCCGAGCCAACGGGCGAAACCACCCTCAACCCCACCACCCTGCTCGTGCCTTGCGTGGGCTTCGCCGACGTGGGGCTGCGGCTGGGCTATGGCGGCGGCTATTACGACCGCTATCTGGCCGGACGCGAAGAGGTCTACACCGTGGGCCTGAGCTACGCCTGCTGCGAACTGCAGCAACTCGACATGCAGCCCCACGACCAGCTCATGGATCTGGTGCTCACCGAAGACGGCCTCTACGGTCTGGACGCCCTCTCGCTCACCCTGGTCGATTGAGCCCGGATTGAACCCGGATCATCCATTAGGACGCGAGAGAATGGCGAGGCGATTTGCGAGGCAGTTTTGGTGCTTGCTCGGCGCCCATAGCTTGGGCTATGGGCGCCGAGCAAGCGGCGAAAATGACCGCAAAGCGCCAGCCAGCGCTCGCGTAGGCTCGAAGAGCCGCCTGATGGATGATCCGGGTTGAAGTCCACCCCAAGCCCCCTGCTGGAGGAAGCCGACCTCGCGCCCGACGCCAGCGGCAACCCCGCCAGCCCGCGCTACGGCGACATCTACGCCAGCCGCGCGGGCGCCCTCGGGCAGGCGCGCACGGTCTACCTCGGCGGCTGCGGCCTGCTCGACACCCCCGCGCGCTGGGCCGAGCGCGCACAGTTCACCATTCTGGAGGCGGGTTTTGGTCTCGGAGTCAACTTCCTTGCCACCTGGGACGCATGGCGCGCCGACCCACGGCGCAGCGCCCGGCTCGATTACGTCAGTCTGGAACTGCACCCGGTTCGCGCCGCCGATCTGCTGGCGCACGCGCCGCCCGAGTTGCACGCTCTCGCCACCGAACTCGCCGCACAATGGCCCCCGCCCGTGCGCGGCCTGCACCGCATCGCACTCGACGAAGCCCGCGTGCATCTGCTGCTGGCCTTCGGTGACGCCGCAGACCTGACGCCCCGGCTCAAACTGGCCGCCGACGCGCTCTACCTCGACGGCTTCGCCCCCGCACGCAACCCCGCCATGTGGACGCCCGAACTGTTCCGGGCGCTGGCGCGCCTGACCCGCCCCGGCGCCCGCGCCGCCGCCTACACCGTGGCGCACGCGGTGCAAAAGGGATTGAGCCAGGCCGGTTTTGAACTGGACCTGCAACCGGGCTGGGGCGGTAAACAACAACGCCTGCAAGCCACCTTCAACCCGGTGTGGAAACGCACCCGCCATACCCTGCCCGCACCCTGGCCCGCAACACAACCCCGGCATGCCGTGGTCATCGGCGCCGGTCTGACCGGTGCGGCCTGCGCCCACGCCCTGGCCCAGCGCGGCTGGACGGTGGACGTGCTCGAAGCCGGCCCCCGCCCCGCTGGCGGCGGCTCCGCCCTGCCCGCAGGCCTGGCCCACCTGCAACCCTCGGCGGATGACAACCTGCTCTCCCGCCTCACCCGCGCCGGCATGGCCGCGCTGCGCCGCGCCCTGCCGCCCCACTCGCAGGACCTTGCACAGTTCTCCCCCGCCATGCTCACCCCGGCAGACGCGGCGGAAGCGCAACGCATGCACGACTGGCGCAGCGCCGTGCAGCTTCCGCCGCAGATGGCGCAATGGACTGAAGGCGGCTGGCGGGTTGACAGCGCGGTGCTGGCCAATCAGGCCCTGTGCGCAGCCTGGCTTGCCTCCCCGCGCATCACGCTGCGCTGCCACGCCCAGGCCGCTGCCCTGCGCGACGACGGCGGCGCGTGGGTCGTGCTGGACGCCGCAGGGCACCCGCTGGCCCGCGCCCCGCAAATCGTGCTGGCCAGCGCCCTGCAGACGCCGCAACTGCTTGCCGCCAGCGGCCTGATTCCCAGCCCCGACTGGCTGCCCCTGCACCCCCTGCGCGGCCAGGCGCAAGTGCTGCCCGCGCGCCTGTGGCCCGCACTGCGCGCACTGGAACAGCCATGGATGGGCAGCGGCTATGTGTTGCGCCTGCCCGCTGCCGCGGTGCGCCTGTTGCAGCCAGCAGCCCACCCCGCGGAGACCGACTGGCTGCTGGTTGGCGCCACATTTGAAACCGAGGACAGCCCTCTCACGCCAGCGCAAGCCTGGGCGCACAACCGCGCCAGCCTGGGCGCGCTGACCGCCACGCCACCACTGCCGGAACACGCAGGCGCCTTGCGACATTACGTTGGCGTGCGCGCCGCCAGTGCCGACCGCCTGCCCTACTGCGGCCCCCTCGCAGACCTTGCACCGCTGCTGGCCAATCCCCAGCGCGCAGCGGGAAAACAGCTGCACGAACTGGCACGGTTGCCCGGGCTGGCCGTCTGCGCAGGCATGGGATCGCGCGGCCTCACCCTGGCCGCACTGCTGGCCGAAACTCTGGCTGCCCAACTTGAAGGCACACCGCTGCCGATCGAAACCGACCTGGCCGACGCCCTCGATCCCGCGCGCGTGGCCTTGCGACGACTCCGGCACGGTGCGACGCCATGATTCGGCGCGTTGCCGTTTGAAGCGGCTCCTCTCCCCACCCCGACCCTCCCCACGCCTGGGGAGGGAGTGAACTCGCCTTTCCCGTCAACGGAAAAGGCCGCAAGAGAGATGCCCACCCCGACCCTCCCCACGTCTGGGGAGGGAGCAAAACCGCCCGGGGAGGGGGTGAGAGCTTGTGAACATTTCAGCCATACCCCATTCGCCCTGCTTCATTCCCCATCCATAGACCCCTCCAGCGCACGCAATCTCCCGTATGGACAGCCTGTCCCGGAATTTGTAAAGTGAGTCAAGGAAACGCAGAGCCGCACCAAGTGTCCTTGCCCCCTCGGGGCGCGGGCCGGTGAGCAGACTCTGGGGGCAATCAGGAGGCCATCATGCTGGGTGAATTCGTCAGTTCCACGCATTACGCCAGTCTGTTGCAGCGCGGGCAGCGCAATGGCGCAGGCTGGCTGCAGTTCGACGACGCCAATTTATTGCGCGACTACAACCGCCGCCCGTTCGTTCTGGAGCACCGGCTGGACCAGCATCCGCTGTTTAATATGGCGCCGCTGTTCGACCTGTGCCGCCGCCTGCCGCCCCGCGCGGTGAAATTCCGTGCGGGCGAAATTCCGCCAGACGCAGACTTCGACTCGTCTTACGCCAAGTTTCGCCAAGGCCTCACGCTCAATCACACGCTCGACAACTTCGAGCCGCTGCACGCCTATTTGTGCATCTACACCCCCGAGCAGGACCCGCAGTACCGCCCGGAAATCGAGGGTCTGCTGGCGGAAATCGCCGCGCACATCCACCCGCTTGATCCGCACATCACCTGGTACTCGACTTACGTCTTCCTCTCCGCGCAGGGCGCGGTCACGCCCTATCACATGGACCGGGAAATGAATTTTCTGCTGCAGATCCGTGGAGAAAAAACCGCCGATCTGTGGAACCAGGCCGACCCGGTCATCATGAGCCCGGCGCAGAAAGACCGGCTGCTCGCCTACGACGGCACGCGCCCGCCCTACAAGCCAGAGTTCGAGGCGCGCGCCCTGCACTTCGCCCTGCGTCCCGGGCTGGGAGTGCATCACCCCTTCATCGCCCCGCACCGGGTGTGGACGCATTCCAATCTGTCCATTTCCCTGGCCTTCACCTTCCGCACCCGCCAGTCCGACCAGCGCACCGCGGCGCACCAATGCAACGCCCGCCTGCGCCGCCTGGGTCTGCAAAACCCCAAACCCGTCGGCGAAAGCGCCTGGGTGGACAGCGCCAAAGCCCTCACGCTGCACGCCCTGCAACGTCTGCGTCACCCGCTGCAGCACGCGGAGCACTGAAGGCGCATCAGCAACACACGGCAGCGCGCAGGAGAAGCACGCCGCGTGCTTTCAGCTCCCGATCTCAATGGCCTGCCACGCCGCAAACTGCTGCCGCAGCCAGTCGCGCATGGCGCTGACCTCGGGGCGCTGCTGCGCGCCGGAGCGCACCGCGAGGTAGTAGCCGTAACCGGCGTCAACGCGCTGGCGCACCGGGGCGAGCAGCGTGCCGGCGGCCAGCAGATCGCGGATGAGGCCGATCTGCCCCATCGCCACACCCTGCCCCGCCACCGCCGCCTGGATGACCTGGTAGGTGTAGTTGAACCGCAGCCAACGCTGCGGTTCGGGCTGCGGCAGACCCAGCCCC
>JAFGXB010000215.1 GCA_016936875.1 Burkholderiaceae bacterium
GCAGAGCCGCAACATCGCCGAGCTGTCCGTGCTCGAAGCGCTTGCGGCCGAGCAGGGGCTGGCGGGCGACGTGGTGGTGCGCTACACCGCCGACCCCGTCATCAAGGCCCAGCTCAAGGCCAACTGCGACCGCGCGCTGGAAGAAGGCATGTGCGGCGCGCCCTATCTGGTGGTGGACGAGCAGCCCTTCTGGGGCGTGGACCGGCTGCCCCAGCTCGAACATTGGCTGGAGACCGGCGGCTTTTGACATGGCACCCGACCCGCGCGCAGTCGTGGGCACGATCGACAGAGGAGACCCATCATGTCCAACACCGAAGCGCGGCTGCAAAGCTATGCCTGCGGCAGCACCGCGCAAGCGCTGATTACCCAGACCCTGGGCGATTTTTTCGACACCATGGCGGCGCGGCAGGGCGAGCACGAGGCCCTGGTGGTGCGCCACCAGAACCGCCGCCTCAGCTACGCCGCGCTCAAGCGCGAGGTCGATCAACTCGCCAGCGCCCTGTTGCGCAGCGACTTGCGCAAGGGCGACCGCGTGGGCATCTGGGCGCACAACTGCACCGAGTGGGTGCTGATGCAGTTGGCCACGGCCAAGGTCGGGGTGATTCTGGTCAACATCAATCCGGCGTATCGCACCGCCGAAGTGGAGTACGCGCTCAACAAGGTGGGGTGCAAGGCGTTGGTGACCATGACCACATTCAAGACCAGCGACTATCTCGCCATGCTGCGCGAACTGGCGCCCGAGCTGGCCGCCTGCGCGCCGGGCGAACTGCACGCCGCGCGCCTGCCCGATCTGCGCCTGGTGGTGCACCTCGGCACGGCAGAGGAGCCCGGCATGCTGCGCTTTGCCGACTGGATTGCGCGCGGCAGCGCCGACGATCCGGCGGTGTCCGAGGCCGCCGCGACCCTGCACGCGCATGAGCCGATCAACATCCAGTTCACCAGCGGCACCACCGGATTTCCCAAGGGTGCGACGCTGACCCACAGCAACATCCTGAACAACGGCTACTTCATCGGCGAGGCGATGAAGCTCACCGAGGCCGACCGGCTGTGCATCCCGGTGCCGCTGTACCACTGCTTCGGCATGGTGCTGGGCAACCTCGCCTGCCTCACGCATGGCGCCACCATCGTCTATCCGAACGACGCCTTCGACCCGTTGCTGACGCTGCAAACCGTGCAGGACGAAGCCTGCACCGGCTTGCATGGCGTGCCGACCATGTTCATCGCCATGCTCGACCATCCGCGCTTCCCGGAGTTCGACCTGTCGACCTTGCGCACCGGCATCATGGCCGGCAGCCCCTGTCCGACCGAGGTGATGAAGCGGGTGGTGCGCGACATGCACTTGCGTGAAATCACCATCGCCTACGGCATGACCGAAACCGCGCCGGTGAGCTGCCAGAGCTCGACCGACACGCCGCTGGACAAGCGGGTGAGCACCGTGGGGCAGGTGCAGCCGCATCTGGAGGTGAAGATCGTCGATCCGGCCAGCGGTGCCACGGTGGAGCCGGGTGCGCCGGGCGAGTTGTGCACGCGCGGCTATTCGGTGATGCACGGCTACTGGGGCGACGCGGACAAGACGGCTGAAGCCATCGACCCCGAGGGCTGGATGCACACCGGCGACCTGGCGACGATGGACGCCGAGGGCTATGTCAACATCGTCGGGCGCATCAAGGACATGGTGATTCGCGGCGGCGAGAACATCTACCCGCGCGAGGTCGAGGAGTTTCTCTACCGCCATCCCATGGTGCAGGACGTGCAGGTGGTCGGCGTGCCCGACCCGAAGTACGGCGAGGAGCTGTGCGCGTGGATCATTCCCAAGGCTGGCACCGCGCCCAGCGAAGACGCCATCCGCGACTTTTGCAAAGGCCAGATCGCCCACTACAAGATCCCGCGCTACATCCGCTTTGTGCCGAGCTTTCCACTGACCATCACCGGCAAGGTGCAGAAGTTCAAGATCCGCGAGGCCATGCAGCAGGAACTCGCCCTCAAATCCGTGCAAACCGCCTGAATTTCCCATGCCTGTTCTCGACACCAAGCTGCAGATCCGCAGCCCCGACTTTGCCGCCAACGCCGCCGCCATGCAGGCCGGGGTGGACGATTTGCGCACCCGCCAAACGCATGCTGCACAGGGCGGTGGTGAAACCGCCCGCGCCAAACACGTCGCCCGCGGCAAGCTGCTGCCGCGCGAACGCGTGGCGGCGCTGATCGACCCCGGTTCGCCGTTTCTGGAGTTCTCCCCGCTGGCCGCGCTGGGCCTGTACGACAACGCCGCGCCGGGCGCGGGGGTCATCACCGGTATCGGCCGGGTGAGCGGGCGCGAGTGCGTGATCGTCTGCAACGACGCCACGGTGAAGGGCGGCACTTATTACCCGATGACCGTGAAAAAACACCTGCGCGCACAGGACATCGCACGCGAGAACCGGCTGCCCTGCATCTACCTCGTCGATTCCGGCGGCGCCAACCTGCCCAATCAGGACGAGGTGTTCCCCGACCGCGACCACTTTGGCCGCATCTTCTACAACCAGGCCACGCTGAGCGCCGAGGGCATTGCGCAGATTGCGGTGGTCATGGGCTCGTGCACCGCGGGCGGCGCCTATGTGCCGGCCATGAGCGACGCGTCGGTCATCGTTGCCAATCAGGGCACCATCTTTCTTGGTGGCCCGCCGCTGGTGAAGGCCGCCACCGGCGAGGAGGTCAGCGCCGAAGACCTGGGCGGCGGCGACGTGCACACGCGGCTTTCCGGCGTGGCCGACCACCTGGCGCAAAACGACGCGCACGCCCTGAGCATTGCCCGGCAGGCGGTGGCGCGGCTGCGCCCGGCCGAGCGCGCCACAGTCGATCTGCGCGCCCCGCGCGAGCCCTTGCATCCCGCGCATGAGCTGTACGGCTGTATTCCCGCAGACGCCCGCAAGCCCTTCGACGTGTGCGAGATCATCGCCCGCCTCGTGGACGGCTCGGAGTTCGACGAGTTCAAGGCGCGCTTCGGCAGCACCCTGGTGACGGGCTTTGCGCATCTGCACGGCATGCCGGTGGGCATTCTGGCGAACAACGGCATTCTGTTCTCCGACAGTGCCGTGAAGGGCGCGCACTTCATCGAGCTGTGCTGCCAGCGCCGCATTCCTCTGGTGTTTCTGCAGAACATTACCGGCTTCATGGTCGGCCGCAAGGCCGAGAACGAAGGCATCGCCCGCCACGGCGCCAAGCTCGTCACCGCCGTGGCCTGCGCACAGGTGCCCAAATTCACCGTCATCATCGGCGGCTCGTTCGGGGCCGGCAACTACGGCATGTGCGGCCGCGCCTACGGCCCGCGCCAGCTCTGGATGTGGCCCAACGCCCGCATCAGCGTGATGGGCGGCGAGCAGGCCGCGTCCGTCCTGGCCACAGTCAAGCGCGACGGCATCGAGGCCCGGGGGGGTGCCTGGAGTGCGGACGAGGAAGAGGCGTTCAAGTCGCCGATCCGCGCGCAATACGAAACCCAGGGCCACCCCTACTACGCCACCGCGCGCTTGTGGGACGACGGCATCATCGACCCGGCCGACACCCGCCGCGTGCTGGCCTTGGGACTGTCCGCCGCGCTGAATGCGCCGATTCCCGAAACCCGCTTTGGCGTGTTCCGTATGTAATGTGTATGATTTCAAAAATATCTACACATCCGGGGTGACCGCCATGCGCACCAATATCGACATCGACGACGAATTGATGGCCGCTGCCATGCAGGCCGGTGGCTACAAGACCAAGAAGGAAGCGGTCGAAGAAGGCTTGCGCCTCTTGCGTCGGCGCAAGGTGTACGAAGGCCTGCTCGCCTTGCGCGGGCAGTTGGATTGGGATGACTCCGACGCGGCCTGGGTCAAGCCCGCCGTGGTGCCGCAGGCGGCCGCGCCACGCAAGCCCTACGGCGCGGCCGTCACCGCCAAGGCGGCGAAACCCGCGAAGTCCGCAAAACCCGCCACCAAACCCGCGCGCCGGAGCCAGTCCGCATGATTCTGGTTGACTCCAGCGTCTGGATCGACTTTTTCCGCGGCGAGCGCAGCGGCGGCAGTGAAGTGCTTGCCCGCTGTCTGGGCGATTCCAGCGTGGAGGTCGGCATGGCCGATCTGGTGCTGTTCGAGGTGCTGCGCGGCTTTCGTGAAAGCCGCGCCATGCGCACGGCCGAACACCTGATGCGCGCACTGCCCCAGGTGGACATCGGCGGTGCCGAACAAGCCGTGCGCGCCGCCGCGCTGTACCGTCGCCTGCGCACGCAGGGCCGCACGGTTCGCAGCGCGGTCGACGTGCTGCTGGCGAGTTATTGCATGACGCGCGGCCATGTGCTGCTGCACCGCGACGCGGACTTCGAGCAGTTCAAGTCTGTGGGAGATATCGACACATGGCCGCACTGAATCCGCTCCAAAATCATTTCCGTACCCTGGCGCGCTATCACGTCTGGGCGACGCGGCGTCTGCTCGTCGCGCATGTCGCGCTGCTTTCGGAGTCTGATTACCGGCGCGATTGCGGGCTGTTTTTCCATAGCATCCACGGCACGCTGAACCATCTGCTGGTCGCCGAAGGCGCGCTCTGGTTCAGCCGGTTCGCGCGCGGCGTGTCGCCCGCCGGAATCGCGCTCGACGCCGAGATCGAGACCGACCGCGTCCGCGTCGCCGAGCGGTTGCTCGCCACCACGCAGGCGTGGGGGCCACTGATCGACGGACTGACCGGCGATCGCCAGCTCGGCTCGTTCCACTACACCACGAGCAAGGGCGTGCCCACGACCCTGCCTTATGCCGCGACGCTGGCGCATGTGTTCAACCACGCCACGCACCATCGCGGCCAGATCACGGCGGCACTGACAATGATGGGCCACGACTGTCCCGAACTCGACCTCGTCTACATGCTGCAGGCCGAGCGCCGCCAGCAGGAGCAACAGGAGCAACCGAAACAATGAGTGCCGCATCCGTCCAGATTTCCCGCCACGGCGCCGTGGCCACAGTGACATTGGCGCGGCCCGAGGTGCGCAACGCCTTCGACGCCGCCACCATCGCCGCGCTGCACGCCGCCTTTCTTGAGCTGGGCGACGCGGCGCAGGTGCGCGTCGTCGTGCTCGCCGCAACGGGTCCGGCGTTCTGCGCCGGGGCCGATCTGCGCTATATGAAGCAGCTCGCGGAATTTTCCGATGCGCAAAATCGTGACGATGCCCTGCAACTCGCGCGCATGCTGCGCGCCGTGGCCGAATGCCCCAAGCCCGTCATCGCCCGCGTTCAGGGCGATGCGTTCGCCGGGGGCTTCGGGCTGGTGGCCGCCTGCGATCTGGCGGTGGCTGTCCAGGGCGCGCGCTTTTGTCTCAGCGAGGTCAAGCTGGGGCTGATTCCCGGAACCATCATGCCGCATGTGCTGCGCGCCATCGGCCCGCGCGCGGCGCAACGCTACACCCTCACCGCTGAAGTGCTCGACGCGGCCATCGCGCAGCGCATCGGCCTGCTGCATGAAGTGGCGGCAGATGCCGCCGCCCTCGACGCGCAGGTGCAGCGCTGGTGCCATGCCTTGCTCGTCGCCTCGCCGCAAGCCCTGGCCGCGGCCAAGCGTCTGCTGGCCGAAGTGGCGCACCGCCCTGTGAACGCGGCGCTGCTGGCCGATACCGCAGAGCGCATTGCCGAGGCCCGCGCCAGCACCGACGGCCGCGAAGGCATCGCCGCCTTCCTGTCCAAACGCCCACCGAACTGGGCCGAACCCGGCCCGCGCTGAACACACTCCCCGCACCCACACCATGACCGACACACCGCATACTGTCTGGACGCCCGAGCGCATCGTGGCCCTGCTCGATCTCCCCCTGCCCGAACTGCTATGGCAGGCACAGCAGACCCACCGCAGCCACTTCGATCCAACCGAAATCCAGCTCTCGTCGCTGCTGTCGATCAAGACCGGCGGCTGCGCCGAAGAC
>JAFGXB010000216.1 GCA_016936875.1 Burkholderiaceae bacterium
AAACACGCCGGGCCGCCCCAAGTGTTTCTCACCCCCTCGGGGGGCTGACGCGCAGCGGCAGGTCTGGGGGCGCTCTCAAGGAAACGCAGGGCCGCCCCAAGACGCTCAGGGGCCGCGACGCGGGCCGTAGCGCAGGCGCATGACGAGCACGGTCAGCGCCAGCAGGAAGGTGACGGCATTGGCGCCGACCAGCGGCCAGCTGCGCTGGATCACCCCGTAAATCAGCCACAGCGCCACGCCCACGGTGAACAGCGCATACATGCCGAGCGAAATGCCCGAGACATTGCGGCTGCGCACAGTCAGCCAGTCCTGCGGCACGAAGGACACGGTGGTGAGGAAGGCCGCGCCGTAGCCGACGAGATCGGTGGGATGAAAGGCCATGAGCGGTCTCGAAAAAGAGAAAGAGTCGGGGAGAAAAGCCCTCAAGCCGTCTGCATGAAGCCGTTGACGAAGGCTTCGAGCGCAGGCCAGGCGCCACCGGCGCGCGGGTCGTTCACCAGCGCGGCAAAGGTGTAGCGCTGCCCGGCACGGGTCTGCGCATAGCCGGCGAGCGACAGCACGCCGTCGAGGCTGCCCGTCTTGGCATGGATGCGTCCGGCGGTGTCCGGGTCGCGGAAGTGGCGGCGCAGCGTGCCGTCTTCTCCGGCCAGCGGCAGCGATGAGACGAACTCGGGCATCACCGGGCTGTTCCAGGCCGCACGCAGCAAGGCGTTGAGTTCATCCGCAGAAATACGCGCTGTGCGCGACAGGCCGCAGCCGTTGTCCAGCACCAGGCCCGGCATGTTCAGATCGTGCGCAGACAGCCACTGCTCCACCGCCTGCGCCGCGCCCGGCCAGGTGGCGCGCTGCGCGCCTGCCTGCAGCGCCAGCGTCAGGAACACCTGCTGCGCCATGACGTTGTTGCTGTATTTGTTGATGTCGCGCACCAGCACCGCGAGCGCGGGCGAGTCCCACACGGTCAGCTCGGTGGCGTTGGGCGGCAGGTTGGCGGTGCGAACTTTGCCATTCCACGCAATGCCCACCTGCGCAAACAGCGCGCCCAGCAGACGTTGCACATAGGCGTTGTCGCTCACCTCGGGCGCGATGTTCCAGGTCTGCGGGCCGCAGGCCGCGGCGTAGCCCCCGGCGAAACGCGGCGCGAACGGTTGCTTCCAGTCGGCACGCAGCTTGTCCTTCCAGTTGCCGCAGGCAGTGGCCGACAGCTTTGGCGCTTCGCGCAGATCGAAACCCGCCAGCGGCGGCTCCACCGTGACGCGCACCTGCTGCGCCTGCGCATCGGGCACAAAGCCCAGGCGCAGGACGCCGAAGTTCACCAGAAAGGGGTCGGGGCCGACGTTGTAGGGCGCGGTGGCGTCGCCGTCGAAGGCGCCGGGGTCGTGCGGGGGCAGGTCGAAGGCCTGGCGGTCGATCAGCACATCGCCGCTGATGCGGCGAATGCCCAGGTCGCGCAGCCGCAGGGCAATGCTCCAGAGATTGTCGGCCATCAGATGCGGATCGCCGCTCCCAACAAACGCCAGATCGCCCTGCAGCACCCCGGCACGGATCGGCCCCACCGCGTAGACCGGCGTTTTCCACACATAGGCCGGGCCGAGGATGCGTAGCGCGCTGTAGGTGGTCACCAGCTTGAGCACGGAGGCCGGGTTCATCAGCGCCGCACCGTTGGCATTGAGCTGCGGCGTGGCGCTATCGAGCGCCTGCAGCACAAAGGCGCAGGACTGCTGCGGAATGCGTGCCGCCGCCAGCGCCTGCGCCACGCTGGTGGGCAGCGCCCCCGCCGCGCCCAGACCGACCTGCTGCGCTCTGGCCAGAAGCGGCACCCCGCTCAGTGCCAATGAAGAAGCGAGAAAACGGCGGCGGCTGGGTTGCATGGCGTGGTCGGTAATGAATACGGCTGGAATGGTAGAGGGTTGCAGTCAGGCTGGCATCAAAACCCCTGCCTACAATGCGCCGCATCATGACGTCCCGCCCACCCTTCACCCAACAGTGGCAAGAAGCCGCCGAGCGCAACAACTCGGCGCTTTGCGTCGGTCTCGACCCGGAGCCCTCACGCTTTCCTGCGCCGTGGACCAACGATCCGCTGCGGCTGTTCGATTTCTGCGCCGCCATCGTCGACGCCACGGTCGATCTGGTCTGCGCCTACAAGCCGCAGATCGCCTACTTCGCCGCGCTGGGCGCGGAAAGCCAGCTCGAACAGCTCATCGCCCACATCCGCAAGTCCGCGCCGGGCGTGCCCGTCATCCTCGACGCCAAGCGCGGCGACATCGGCGCCACTGCGGAGCAGTACGCCCGCGAGGCCTTCGTGCGCTTCAACGCCGACGCCCTGACCCTGTCGCCCTATATGGGCTTCGATTCGGTGGAGCCCTACCTGCACTACCCCGAGCGCGGCCTGTTCATGCTGTGCCGCACCTCCAACCCCGGCGGCGCGGATCTGCAGACCCTGCCCATCGCCAGCGCCACGGCAGGCGCCTCGGCCCACCTCGGCTTTGAGTTGCTGTTCGAGCGCGTCGCGCGGCTGGCCACGCTGGACTGGAACCGCCACGGGCAGAACGGCCTGGTGGCCGGCGCCACCAACCCGGCAGACATCGAACGCATCCGCGCCGTCGCGCCTGAAGCGCCGCTGCTCATCCCCGGCATCGGCGCGCAGGGCGGCGATCTCGCAGCCACCGTGCGCGCGGCGCGCGGCAATTTCCTCATCAACGCCTCGCGCAGCGTGCTCTATGCCAGCAACGGACGCGATTTTGTCGATGCCGCTCGGCGCGAAGCCCGCCGCCTGCGCGACGCCATCAACCAGGAAGCCCACGCGGCCACCCTGACGCACCCCGCATCATGAGTTCCTCCCCCGCAACAAACCTCACCCACTTCGACGCCGCCGGTCAGGCCCATATGGTCGATGTCGGCGCGAAAAATGAAACCCACCGCGTGGCCGTGGCCACCGGCTGCATCCGCATGCAGCCCGCCACCTTCTCCCTGGTGCAAAACGGCAGCGCCAAGAAGGGCGACGTCATCGGCATTGCCCGCACCGCCGCCATCATGGCAAGCAAACGCACCGCCGATCTCATTCCCCTGTGCCACCCCATCGCCCTCAACCGCGTGGCGGTGGACTTCCGGCTGCAGCCCGAGGACAGCAGCATCCACTGCACCGTCACCGCCGAAACCCGCGGCCGCACCGGCGTGGAAATGGAAGCACTCACCGCCGTACAGATCGGCCTGCTCACCATCTACGACATGTGCAAGGCGGTCGACCGCGGCATGACCATCGACGGCGTGCGCCTGCTGGAAAAGCACGGCGGCAAGTCGGGCAACTGGGTGGCGCATCCCTGAACCGGCCGTCGCAATAACGCCCTGGGCGCAGGGACATGCCGCCCTTTCTACAATCAGGCGCATGAACATGATGACCGAACCCGCGCTGCTGCGCCTCGACGAGGCGCGGCGCGTCTTGCTCGACCCCTATCAAATCGACGAATCCGCCTTGCAGCGCACGCTGGCCAAGGTGTTCGAGCACCGGCTCGACTTTGCCGACGTCTATCTGCAATACACCCGCTCCGAAGGCTGGAGTCTGGAAGAAGGCTTGGTGAAGTCGGGCAGCTTCGACATCGAGCAGGGCTTTGGCATCCGCGCGGTGCAGGGCGAGAAAACCGCCTTCGCCTATTCCGACGATATTTCCGAGCTGGCGCTGCTCGAAGCCGCCGACACGGTGCGCAGCATTGCCCGCGCTGGCAATGGCAGCGCCAAAGTGCCTGCCGACACCCGGCGCAGCGCGGCGCGCGTGCTGTACGGCGCCACCGATCCGCTGGGTGCGCTCGACTCCAACGCCAAGGTGGCGCTGCTGCAAAAAGTAGACCGGCTGGCGCGCGCCAAAGATCCGCGCGTGGTGCAGGTCATGGCCAGCCTCGGCGGCGAACACGATGTGATGCTGGTGCTGCGCTCCGACGGCCTGCTGGCCGCCGATGTGCGCCCGCTGGTGCGGCTGAGCGTGAACGTCATCGTCGAGCAAAACGGGCGGCGCGAGTCCGGCTCGTCAGGCGGCGGCGGGCGTTACAGCCTGGGCTATTTTGACGATGCGCTCCTGTCGCAATACGTTGATGAGGCGGTGAACACCGCGCTGGTGAACCTCGAATCGCGCCCCGCGCCCGCGGGTGAAATGAGCGTGGTGCTCGGCCCCGGCTGGCCCGGCGTGCTGCTGCACGAAGCCGTGGGCCACGGCCTGGAGGGCGACTTCAACCGCAAGGGATCGAGCGCGTTTGCCGGCCGCATGGGCCAGCGCGTCGCCGCCCGTGGCGTCACCGTGCTCGACGACGGCACCCTGCCCGACCGCCGCGGCTCACTCAACGTGGACGACGAAGGCAACCCGACGCAGCGCAACGTGCTGATCGAAGACGGCATTCTTGTGGGCTATATGCAGGACATGCTCAACGCCCGGCTGATGGGCCGCGCGCCCACGGGTAACGGCCGCCGCGAAAGCTATGCCCATGTGCCGATGCCGCGCATGACCAACACCTATATGCTCGCGGGCGACCGCGATCCAGCGGAAATCCTCGCCAGCATCGACCGCGGCCTGTACGCGGTGAACTTCGGCGGCGGGCAGGTAGACATCACCAGCGGCAAGTTCGTGTTCTCCGCAAGCGAAGCCTGGTGGGTGGAAAAGGGCAAGCCGCTCTACCCGGTGAAAGGCGCCACGCTGATCGGCAACGGCCCCGACGCGCTCACCCGCGTGAGCATGATCGGCAATGATCTGCGGCTGGACAGCGGTGTCGGCACCTGCGGCAAGGAAGGCCAAAGCGTGCCCGTCGGCGTTGGCCAGCCCACCCTGCGCATCGACGGCGTGACCGTGGGCGGCACGGGCTGAACGCAGCCGCACCCGCATCCAGCCCAACAGCCGGACCGCAGCGATGCGTTCCGGCTGTTTCATTTTTTACCTCTGATCACATCGGTGAAATGTGCTTTACGGTGCATGATGAAAATGCGCACGCTGGGTACAGTGGCGCGCAAGCTGAACCCAGGTTCGGCCCTCCTCCAAGACAACTGAAAAAAGGAAGCCTCCATGAAAACCACCTCCCTGCTCGCCACTGCCCTGACCTGCGCTGCGCTTGCGTTCCCTGCAGTCGCCTCGGCCAATATGCTGAAAAATCACGAAGCCAAAGTGCAGTGCGAAAAACAGGCCAAGGAGCAAAGCCTCAAAGGCAAGGACCGCAGCGAGTTCATCAAATCCTGTGTGAGCAAGGCCGAGGCCGCCGCACCCGCCGCCGCACAGGAGGGCAAAAAAGAAACCAAGCGGGAAGAGGCCAAACACGCCGCCAGTTCATCCGGCTCCGGCATGGCCGCCGCAGCCGGCGGCGGTGCGGGCAAGGTGTGGGTGAACGCGTCCACCAAGGTGTACCACTGCCCGGGCGACAAGTATTACGGCAAGACCAAGCATGGCGAGTACATGAGCGAGTCGGCCGCCAAGGCCGCAGGCGACCATCCGGCGCATGGCAAGACCTGTAACTAAGGTATTTTGCAAAGCCGCGCGGGGGTTGTTTTTGTAGCTAAGGAAGGTCTGCAAAAGTCAGCCGACAGAGTGGTTCGCACGTTGAAGACAGATGAAACAGATCAGCCTTGCTGCGACCGGATTTGAGC
>JAFGXB010000217.1 GCA_016936875.1 Burkholderiaceae bacterium
GCCCCCGCGCAGCCCGCCGCACCGCAAGCAACAGCCGCCCCCGCACCCATCCCCGCCGCAGCCAGCGCCTCGCCCGCCGATGACGAAGGCCCGAACGCCAACGCCAAATACGACGTGAAAAAGGCCTTCGGCGCCATCGCCCGCATCCACACCACGCCCACCGGCGAACTCAGCGCCCGGCAGCAGGCGCGGCTCGACGCCTTCGTGCGCCGCTACATCGAGCGCACCAAGGCCTCCAAGGCCTACACCGTGCGCCATCGCCCGCATCTGGCCGACCCGCGCGTGGTCAACGGCTTCCGCCCCCAGCTCAAGGAAATCATTTATCAAATCGTCATTGCCCGCTCCGCCGGTTGCCATATGTGGGATCTCGACGGTAACGAATACGTCGACGCCCTCAGCGGCTTCGGCATGAGCCTGTTCGGCTGGCAACCGCCGTTCATCGTCGACGCCGTGCGCCAACAGCTCGACGACGGCTACGACATCGGCCCCCAGCACCCGCTGGCCGGCGAAGTGGCCGAACTCATCTGTGAACTCACCGGCACCGACCGCGCCGCGCTGTGCAACACCGGCTCCGAGGCCGTCATGGGCGCGGTGCGCGTGGCCCGCACCATCACCGGCCGCAGCAAAATCGCCATCTTCGCCGGGGCCTATCACGGCATCTTCGACGAAGTCATCGTGCGCGGCACCAAGAAAGGCCGCTCCATTCCCGCCGCGCCGGGCATCATGCCCAACACCTCGGAAAACGTCGTCGTGTTCGACTACGGCACCCCCGAAACCCTGGCCGCGCTCAAAGAGCGCATGGACGAATTCGCCGCCATCGTGGTCGAGCCCGTGCAAAGCCGCCGCCCCGATTTCCAGCCCCGCGAATTCCTCCACGCCCTGCGCGAACTCACCGCGCAAGCGGGCACCCTGCTCATCTTCGACGAAGTGGTCACCGGCTTCCGCTCGCATCCCGGCGGCATCCAGGCCCTGTTCGACATCCGGGCCGATCTGGTGAGCTACGGCAAGGTCGTCGGCGGCGGCTTCCCCATCGGCGTCATCGCCGGCAAGCGCCAGTTCATGGACGCGCTCGACGGCGGCCAGTGGCAATACGGCGACGACTCCGTGCCCACCGTGGGCGTCACCTACTTTGCCGGCACCTTCGTGCGCCATCCCCTCGCGCTGGCCGCGGCCCGGGCCGTGCTCCTGCACCTCAAGGCCGCAGGCCCCGAACTGCAGCACACCCTCACCACCTCCACCGCCGCCATGGTGGACGAACTCAACGCCTACTGCCGTGAAGTGGGCGCCCCCATCGTTCTCAAATCGTTCTCCTCGGTGTGGAAAATCTTCTTCACCGAAGACCACCCCATGCAAGACCTGCTCTTCGCCATGATGCGCAGCCGCGGCGTGCACATCCTCGACAACTTCCCCTGCTTCTTCACCACCGCCCACACCCCGCAGGACATCGCCGTCATCAAGACCGCGTTCAAAGAAGCCGTGGCCGAGCTGCAGGAAGCCGACTTCATTCCACGCCACGCCGATGCGGCCCCCGCCGCCTTCGACGCCAGCCGCCCGCCCGTGCCCGGCGCGCGCATCGGCAAAGACCCCAGCGGCAACCCCGCCTGGTTCGTCCCCAACCCCGAGCAACCCGGCAAATACCTCCGTCTCGACGCATGATGAACGACCTCTCCCACGCCTCGGCCGCCACGGCGGTCGACTACGACCCCTTCGCCGACGCTGCGCCCGTCGCCCGAGTCGCCCCCACCACCGAAGCCCAACGCGAGATCTGGCTGGCCTGCCAACTCGGCGGCGATGCCACGCTGGCGTACAACGAGTCCATCACCCTGCATCTGCATGGCGCCTTCGACCTGCAACCCCTCAGCGCCGCAGTGCGCAACCTGACCGACCGGCACGACGCACTGCGCGCCACCTTGAGCGCCGATGGCCAGCAATTGCTCATCGCCGCGCATCTGGCGCTCGACATCCCCGTGGACGATCTGCGCGGGCTTGCGCCCGATCAGCGCGACGCCGCCCTGAGCCAAGCCGCAGCCCAAGCCGTCTCGACGCCCTTTGATCTGCAGCACGGCCCGCTGTTTCGCGCCCGCCTGCTGCGATTGGCCCACGACCACGTTGCCCTGCTGCTCAGCGCGCATCACATCGTCTGCGACGGCTGGTCTTTCGGCGTACTCGTCAGCGAGCTCGGTGCGCTCTATTCAGCCCAGCGAGGCGAGGCGCCCGAACCAGACGCCCCCACCAGCTTCGCCTCCTTCGCACAGGTGCTTGCCGCGCGGCAAGACACCGAAGTCCATCGTGCGGACGAGGCCTACTGGCTCAGCCGGTTTGCCAGCGTGCCCGCCGTGCTGGAGCTTCCTTGCGATCACACCCGTCCCGCGACTCGGGTTTTCACCTCTAGGCGCGTCGACCATGTCTTGCCCGCCACCTTGGTTGCGGCCGTTCGCCAACTCGGGGCCAAGTCGGGTGCCAGCCTGTTCTCGACCTTGCTCTGCACCTTCGGCGCTCTGTTGCAGCGGCTCTCTAGCAACGACGACGTGGTGGTCGGCGTTCCCGCTGCCGGGCAAACCCTGCAGGGCTTCGAGACGGTCGTCGGTCACGGCGTCAATCTCCTGCCCTTGCGGTTGATGCCCGACGCCGCCGCCCCGCTGGCGCAATCGCTGCCTGCGGTGCAATCAGCCGTGCTCGATGCCTTCGAGCATCAGCATTACACCTTCGGCACCCTGCTGCAGAAATTGCTGATCGAACGCGATCCTTCGCGCGTGCCGCTCGCCCCGGTCATGTTCAACCTTGATCAGCCCATCGACCTGCGCAGCTTCGGCGGCCTGCAGGTCAAGGTGTCGTCCAACCCGCGTCAGGCCGAGAACTTCGAGCTGTTCGTCAACGCCGTCCCCCTGACCGATGGAGGCCTGCAGCTTGAGTGCCAGTACGCCGCCGCATTGTTCGACGACGTCACCGTGCGCCGCTGGATGGCAAGCTATGAGACCCTGCTGACCCATCTCTGCGCTGCGCCAGAGACGGCCCTCGGTGCCATCGACATCGTCACCGACGCCGATCGGCAGCAGCTTGCTCGGCTCAATGCCACCTCGTCGCCACTGCCACCGGGCATGTTGCTGCACCAGCTCCTTCATGCCCAGGCCGTTCGCACGCCCGATGCCCCCGCCCAGATTTGCGGTGGCGCGTCCCTGACCTATGCCCAACTCTGGTCACAGGCCCATCGCATTGCCCATGCGCTTCGCGCACGCGGCGTTCAGCGCGGCTCTCGCGTGGGTCTATGCCTGCCCCGCGACGCCGACATGGTGCCCGCCTTGCTCGGCGTGTTGATCGCCGGGGCAGGCTATGTACCGCTGGACCCGAGCTTTCCCGCCTCGCGGCTGGCCGACATGGCCGAAGACGCCGACCTGGCCTTGCTGATTGCCAAGTCGGTGTCTGCCGAAGCCCTGCCCTGGCCGCGCGAGCAAAGTCTCTGGCTTGACGGGGATGCCGCCGACATCGACGCCCAACCCGACACCACGCCCACGGCAGATGCCGAGCGCGACGCCACGCCCGAGTCTATGGCCTACATGATTTACACCTCCGGCTCAACCGGCAAGCCCAAGGGCGTCATGCTGCCGCACCGCGCCGTGGTCAACTTCCTGCTCGCCGTCACCCAAAGACCCGGCCTCAAAGTCGGCGACATGCTGCTGGCAGTGACCACGCTGTCGTTCGACATTGCCGTGCTCGAACTCATGCTGCCGCTCACCGTGGGCGCCGCCGTGCTTCTGGCCAGCAAAGAAGAAACCGCCGATGGCTTCGCACTGCGCGACCTTCTCGACCGATTCCCTGTCACCGCCATGCAGGCCACGCCGAGCACCTGGCGCCTCTTGTTCAGCGCAGGCTGGGCCGGGCATCGCAAGCTCAAAGCCCTGGTGGGCGGCGAACCCCTGCCCGCAGACCTTGCCGCACAGTTGCAGCGCCATTGCGGCGAGGTGTGGAACATGTACGGCCCGACCGAGACCACTGTATGGTCGACATGCTGGCAGGTCCACGACAGTGCCGCTGTCATGGCCATCGGCACGCCGCTGGCCAACACCCAGGTCTGGGTTCTCGATCCTCGCGGCAATCTCTGCCCGGTGGGCGTTCCTGGCGAAATCCACATCGGCGGCGCCAGCGTGGCGCTGGGCTACTGGCAGCGCGAAGCACTGACCGCCGAGCGTTTCGTGCCCGATCCCTTTATCGCTCAAGGAAACGCCGGGCCGCCCCAAGTTTCCTTGACCCCCACGGGGGGCGGGCTGGGCGAAGCCCAGCCCTGGGGGCGCTCATCACCCAACGCCCGCATGTACCGCACCGGCGACCGCGGCCGCTGGCGCAACGACGGCCAGCTCGAACATCTCGGGAGGCTGGACTTCCAGGTCAAACTGCGGGGCTTCCGCATTGAACTCGGCGACATCGAGTCGCACCTGACGCAGCATGCCGACGTGGCGCAGGCCGTCGCCCTGGTGCGCGAAGACACGCCGGGTGATGCCCGGCTGGTCGCCTACGTCGTGGCGACTTCGGGCCGCACCGCCCCCACCGCCACCGTCCTTCGTGCCCACCTTGCCGCCAGCCTGCCTGCGTACATGGTGCCGCAGCATTTCGTCGCCCTCCAGGCCCTTCCTCTATTGCCGAACGGCAAGATCGACCGCAAGCAACTGCCGTCACCCACCGCAGGGGGTGCGTCGATCAAGACCGAACGCCGACTGCCGCACACGCCCACGCAAAAGCGGGTGGCCGTGTTGATGGAGCAAGTGCTGCGTCTGCCCGGCATGGCCCTCGATGACGACTTCTTCGCTCTCGGTGGTCATTCGCTTCTGGCGGCTCAGCTGGCGGCGCGACTGCGCGAGCAGACCGGCCTCGACGTGCAAATGCGCACCGTGTTCGATGCGCCCAACATCGACGGGCTGTCCCGCTGGATTGACACCCACGCCCAGGCCGGCAGCGCCAAGGCCGAGGCGATTCCCCATCGCAGCGAGCAGACCGTCGCACCGGCCTCGCTGCAACAAGGGCGCATCTGGTTCCTCGAACAACTCGACCCCGGCCTGCCGACCTACAACACGCCGTCCGCGCACCGTCTGCGTGGAACGCTGGACGTGCTCGCGCTCGAACGCGCCCTCAACGCCATGATCGCGCGTCAAGCCTCGTTGCGTACCGTGATCGTCGAGGAGGACGGTACGCCCTTGCAGGTCGTCGCGCCTGAGTTGACCGTGCAACTGGGCGAGATTCACGATCTCTCAACCCTGCCGACCGCTGACCGCGAAGCAGAATTGATGAAGCGCTTGCAGGCCCGCAGCGCCGAGGTCTTCGATCTGGGCGAATTGCCGCTGTTCAAACTGGGGCTGTACCGGCTGGCGGAAGACGACCATGTGCTGTTTTTCATGCCGCACCACATCATCTGGGACGGCTGGTCGTTCGATCTCATTTACGACGAAATGGCGGCGCTCTACCCCGCTTTTGCAGAAGGCCGTACCCCTGATCTGGCGCCGCTTCCCGTCACCTATGGCGACTATTCGGCATGGCAACGGCGATGGCTTGAAACGCCCGATCTTCAGCGCCAGCTTGGCTATTGGCGCGAACAGCTCACGCCGCTGCCCGCGCCGCTGAGTCTTCCCGCAGACCGGCCACGCCCCAAGCGCATGACCGGTGGCGGCGACACCTACTGGTTCAACCATTCGGCCGATTGGTTTACCCGCCTGCATCAATTTGCCCTGCAACAAGACGCCACGCCTTACATGGTGTTGCTCAGCGCCTTTGCGGCGCTGCTGTGGCGGCAATCCGGCCAGACCGATCTGGTCATCGGCACGCCGGTACGCGGGCGCCCTTCGGTGGACCTGGAGCAGGTGATGGGATTCTTCGTGAACGCCTTGCCGCTGCGGATTCGCCCTGATCCAGCGCAGTCGTTTGCATCCTTGGTGCGGCAGGTGCGCGGCGTCGTACTCAGTGCATTTGCTGCTCCTGATGCACCGCTGGAGCAGATGCTGCATTTCTCATCTGTTCAGAGAGACGATAGCCGAAATCCAATCTATCAAGCCTTCTTCTCGTATCAAGACGTGCGACAGCGAAACACGCATTGGGGCGCTCTGGAACAAGAAAATCTCAGGGTCTATCAGCCTGCCGCCGCCGAGGACGTTCGGCTGTGGTTCCTGAACAATGCCAGTGGGGTGACGGGTGGGTTGACCTACAACACCGATGTCTTCAACGAGCCGCGCGTGGCGGCCTGGATGGCGCAATACAGCCAGTTGCTCGACGACGCCATCGCTCACCCCGGGATCGCTCTCGCGGATCTGCCTGCCTTGAGCGGCGCGAGTGGTGCCATGCCTTCTTTGGCTTCGACCGCACCGGCCGTCGCGGCTCCAAGCTCGCCCATCGCAGCCACACCCGCTGCAGGCGGGCTGCAAACTGAGACAGAGCGTCACCTCGCCGCCCTCTGGGCCGAACTTCTCGCCACACCGCACATCGAGCCGGACGACAACTTCTTTGATCTGGGCGGCCACTCGCTGCTGGTCATGCAGGCTTTGTCGCGCATGGAGAAACAGACGGGCAAACGCCTCGGCCCCCGGCATTACGTGTTCGATTCATTACGGCAGATCGCCCTCGAATACGACAAAACCCAACAAGCCGCACCCAGCGGCAAAAAGAGCCTCTTCCAACGCCTGTTCGGAAAAGAGGCCAGCAGTTCGATGCACTCAGCAAACTAACGCTGCCCAAAGAAGGCCGCCCATCATGCACATTTCCTGGAGTTCAAACCATGCTAGAAGCCTCACACGTCGGAGGTGGACCTGACCGCGCCCGCCCGCAGCCACCCCAAACGCGCCCTCCCCACGCCATCGAAGTGGTGCGGGCGCAGGACCTGCCCTACGAAGCGTTCCTTCACGAGTACGTTCGCAAGAACCGGCCTGTCGTCATTGCAGACTCGGTTCGAGACTGGCCGGCCATGTCGCGCTGGACGCCTGACTACTTCCGAGAGAAATTCGGCGACAAAACCGTCCAGGTTTCGTATAGCGAACGCATGCAGATGCGCGACTTTGTCGATGCCGTCGAGGCGTCGACCGCCGATGCGCCGGGGCCTTACCTTTATCGCTTGTTCATCCACGACCACCTGCCGCAGCTCCTGGCCGACCTCAGCCCTCAAAACGCCTACGCTTTTGCGGGGCGGCACGCCAGCCCGTTGATGCCCGAACGGTGGCGACGCCCCGACGGCTTTCTCAAGCTGCTCATGGGCGGGGTGGGCAGCAAGTTTCCGGTGATGCACTATGACCTGGAACACGCCCATGCCCAGATCACAGAGATCTATGGGGACAAGGAGTTCTATCTCTTTCCGCCCGAAGACGGCGACAAGCTGTACCCGAAGCCCAATCAGAAAAACTGGTCGCAGGTGCAGAACCCGGCTGCTCCGGACCTGAGCCGGTTTCCGCGCATGGCCGAGGCCACGCCCTATCGGGCGGTACTCAAGCCGGGGCAGACGATTTTCATTCCCATGCTCTGGTGGCACGCGGCTCGGCCGTTGTCTATTTCCATCTCGGTCTGTACGGTCCTGATGGATCGCTCGAACTGGCCCGGTTTTGTGGAGGATGTCTGCGACCGTTCCGCCAACTCGGCGGCCAAGACGGCACTCAAGCGTTTCTACCTCGCAGGTGCGGGCAGCGTCATGCAAGTCATGGAGAACCTGCAAACGGCAACACCGCTACTGGCAAAGAGCCTCAAATTTCCGTTGACTCTTGCACCGGCTTCCCCAGACTTCGCCAAGGACCCCTCTGAAACACCGATGAAGTTCCGGCTTTCAGTCGAGTAAAGGCGGGAGGGTCCGATCGTTGCCGACCTGTCGGACGGCGGCGCTTCCCCTACCCCCGCCCCGCCACGTCCACGCCCTGGTTCGCCAGGGCGTCGGCCTGTTCGTTGCCGGGGTCGCCGGTGTGGCC